>NZ_JBEXZD010000001.1:0-75070 GCF_040628575.1 Streptomyces sp. NPDC006393 | reverse complement strand
GACCAGGACCCCAACCCCTGACCAGCACCCGGCCCCTGACCGGCGTCCGGCCCCTGACCAGCACCCGGCCCCTGACCGGCGTCCGACCTCTGCCCGGGACCCCAACCCCTGACCAGCACCCGACCCCTGACCGGCGTCCGACCTCTGCCCGAGGCCCGGCCCCTGACCAGGGCCCGACCCCTGACCGGCGTCCGGCCTCTGACCGGGACCCAACGCCTGACCAGCGCCCGACCCCTGACCGGGGCCCGACCTCTGCCCGGGACCCGGGCGCAGGGCCGCCGCCCTTAGAGGGACCACCCACTCACCGCAACCACTCCGATGCCCAGCCCGAACTCAGGGTCACCGCGACCACTCCGATGCCCAGCCCGAACCCAGGGTCTCAGTCGAACCAGCGGTCGCGGGCCAGTTCCTCCGTGCGGGTCGGGTCTTCCAGCAGGGCGGCCACCTCGAAGCGGCGGGGCCACTGGCGCGACGCCCAGGCGAGGCCGGCGGCGACGCCCTCCAGGGTGGCCGCGTGCAGGACGCCGTCGGAGGTGAGACGCCAGTCCAGCTCGGTGCCGTCGACGACGAGTTCCTCGTGCTCGACGTACGTGGCGGGCGTGCGCGGGCCGAGCAGCACCCGCACCGCGTCCGGCACGTCGTGCTCGGTGCCCTCGGAGTCCACGGACCCGGTGACGGACTCGCTCAGCCGCCGCACCTGGAACAGTTCGGCCAGCTCGGCGGCCCGTGACGGCCGTACCGGCAGCAGCGGGACGCCGGAGGTGAACGGCAGCAGGTCCGGGGAGTCGCACACCACGGCATCGGAGGCGTCCACGACCTCGACCCGCCCGTCGACCACGGCCCGCAGCTCGTCGGGCAGCGTCACCTGCTCCGGGTCCAGCTCGGCCAGCGCGCCGTAGAGCGCGTGCAGCTGCGTGGAGGTCACCGGCCGGCCGGGGTCGGCGAGCCGGTCGAGGAGTTCGGCGGCGCCGCCCGGCTCGTCGAGCAGCGCGGCGACGGACGTGCGCACGCCCAGCGCCCGCAGCACCTGCTCGTCGTCGAAGCCGGTGGCGTCGGCCTCGTCGTACAGGCCGCGCAGCAGCGGGTCGGAGCCGGCGGCGCGCAGGCCGGCCGGGCGGCGCCCGCCGAGCACCGGGTGCCCGCGCAACCACCACGCGGTGTACGGGCGCACGACCTCGTGGGTGCCGTCCGGCAGCAGGATCCGCACCGGCTGGACGAGCGCGTCCCGCAGCGGCGGCCGGGACAGCAGCGCCAGGGCCCGGGGCCACTGGTCGTCGTCGACGAGATCCAGGTCGCGCACGGCGACGATCTCGGTGGCCACCGGCGGCACCGGGGTGTCCGGAAAGCGGTCCAGGACGTCCTCGCACCACACGTCGACGGCGTCGAGCAGTCCGGGGTCGTCCGGTTCGGGGAAGTCGCCCTCGCGCGGCTCCAGTTCGTCCGGGTCGAGGACGACGTCCGTGGCCCGTACGAGCGCGAAGTCCACCAGGACGCCGCAGGCGGCCAGCGGCCGCTCGCCCCACTTCCCGGCCAGTTCCAGGTCCACCGCCGGGAGTTCGCCCTCGCGCATGACCCGCGCGAACGGGCCGCCGGGGAAGACCAGTTCGCCGGCCGGGGCGAGCTCGCCGTCCTCGTCGGGCAGGGCGAGCGCGCCGAGCCAGGGTTCGTCGCCGGGCTCCAGGCCCGCGTCCCGGACCAGGGTGAGCACCGTGTCGGCGAGTTCCTCGGCGTCCGGGGTGTCCTCGTCCCAGCCGCCGGCGTCCTCGTCGAGGGAGGCGGCGACCGCGGCCCGCACCTGCGGGGTGGTGAGCACCGCCCGCGGGGTCGCGGGCAGGGCGCCGAGCTTCTCCAGGACCGGGTGGGCGGCGTCGGGGTGGGCGACCTTCAGCCCGAGCCTGGCCAGTACCTCCGGGTCGGCCGGGGCGGCGTCCGGGGTCGGCAGCAGCACCTGGCGGGGCCCGATCGTCGTACGGCCGTCGGCGAGGGGAACGGGCAGTCCGGAGAGCCGGTCGGGGTCGACGCCCGCCAGGCTGTCGTACAGCCGCTGCCACCAGCCCGGTTCCTTCTCCAGGCCGGCCAGCCGGTCGATCGCGTCGGTCAGCGGCAGCCGGGCCACGCCCAGCGTGCGCAGTTCCACGCGCCGCTCCAGCCCGGCGGGCAGCAGGGTGGGCAGTACCTCGGCGAGGACGCGCACGGTGTCGGCGCCCGCGCCCTCGACGACCTCGGCGTCGCGGGGCCGCAGCGACTCGGGCAGGTCGGTCTCGTGCGCCCTGGGCGGTGCGGCGGGCGGCAGGAACGAGGTGCGTGCCAGCCGCTCGAGGACCGCCTGCCGCAGCGCGCCGTCCAGCTCGCCCTTGCCCAGCGGGCCGGGCACCAGGTCGATGACGCCCTCGGCCACCGGCCGCCACTCGGCGAGGAGACCGGCGTAGGCGTCGGCCGCGCGCTGCACCAGGAAGTCGGTGAGCGGTCCGGGCGCGGTGTGCCGGCGGGTGGTGTCCAGCGGGAACGACGCGATGAGCAGCGCCGGGACGCCCAGCGGCTCGTCGCTCGGGGTGGGCGCGTGCACCACGGGGCTGGTGCGCGGGCGGACCGGGTTGCCGTAGGCGTCGACGGGCACGGCCCAGGTGACCGACCAGCTGGGGCGCAGCCGCTCCTCCACCGGGCGGTCGGCGAGCAGGTCGGGCGTGAGGGGGCCGTGGGCGGAGGAGGTGCGCCAGTGGGTGACGCCGTCACGGCCGTCCTCGACGACGGTGAACGCGCCGTCGGTGCGCCGGCTCAGCGTGCGCGGGCCGTCGTCGCCGATCTCCACCACGACCTCGGCCAGCCCGGGCAGGGCGAGGAGCAGGGCGTCGTCGACGGCGTGCAGCAGCCGTTCGGCGAGGTCGGCGGCGGCCGTGTCGCGCAGCGGCAGGATGACGACCGTGTCGTAGGGGTCGGGGGCGGTGCCCTCGGCGGCGAACGGCAGCCGCAGCAGCGGTACGTGCCCGTCGCGGCGGCGGATCTCGTCGCCGAGGCCGGGGCTGTGCCGGGCGGTCTCCTCGGCCAGGTCGCGGGCCTCGGCCAGGGACCAGCGCACCCCGCCGTGCCGGCCGACCACCGCGGGCTCGTCGGTGACGGCGAGGACGGCGGCGAAGCCGACGCCGAAGCGGCCCACGGAGGGTGCCGCCGCGCCGGCGGTGTCCCGCTTGGCGGAGGCGCGCAGCGTCGACAGCGACTCCACACCGGTCGCGTCCAGCGGGGCGCCGGTGTTGGCGGCGAGGAGGACGCCGTCGCGCAGCGTGAGGCGCAGCCGGCCGGGCACGCCCGCGCGGGCGGCGGCGTCGGCGGCGTTCTGCGCCAGCTCGACCACGAGCCGGTCCCGGTAGCCGCCGAGGACCAGGTCCTCCTCGGCGTTGGCGTCCTCGCGGAACCGGGCCGGGCTGGCCGCCCAGGCGTCCAGCACGCCGCGCCGCAGACGCACGGTCCCGAACGGATCGCCTCCGGCGGACGGCTGCACCAACATGCTCACGTCGTTCATTCTCCTCACGAGAAAGCAGACCGTCCTGAGGGTGCCCCTATCGGGGAGTTCGAGGACGAGGCCGTCGAGGCCGACGGGGGTCTGGGGGCGGAGCCCCCGGGGACGCGAGCCACGACGCACCCGCGAAGACGCACCCGCGGAAGAAACGGACCGAGCCTACGAGTGCCCCAGCTCCGCCGCATCCTCGTCGGAGACGTCGGGCACCGAACCGGAGTCCTTGGCCGGCCGCAGCGGGAACGGATCCACCCGCGTCTCGTCGATCACCGGCGGGGCCGGCTGGGGCGGCTTCGGCATGACCGCGGCCTCGGAGTGCCCGCCGCAGCCGTAGGTCAGCGACACCATGTGCCCGTCGGCCGGCGAGAACTCGTTGGCGCACACCCCGAAGGCCTGCCCCAGGGAGCCGCCGATCGGCACCAGGAAGCCGCAGGTCACGCAGGACGCCGGGGCCGCCTGCGCCATCGGGGTCTTCGCGCCGTACGACTCCTCCCAGCGGTCGGCGGCGACATGCAGGCCGTAGCGGGACAGGACCCGGGCGCGGCGCATGCCCAGTTCCTCGGCGACCGCCGCGATGGAGCCGCGCGAGGGCGCCGCGGGCAGGTTCTTCGGCGGGCCGGCGGTGACCTCGGCGTCCTCGGCCTCCGCCAGTTCGGCCATGTCGCCGGAGACGGCGGCGTTCGGCAGGGGTTCGTCCTCGCCGGAGAAACCGGGCTCCAGGCGGAGGTCCTCGGCGTCGGTGGGCAGCAGGTCGCCGGGGCCCATGTCGCCGGGGCGCAGCCGCTCGCTCCACGGCACCCACTCGGGGGCCAGCAGCGCGTCGGGGCCGGGCAGCAGGACGGCCTCGTCCAGGGTGACGATCTTCGCGCGGGAGGCGCGGGCCACCGTCACCGCCCAGCGCCAGCCCCGGTAGCCGAACTCCTTGCACTCGAAGAAGTGTGTGACGACGCGGTCACCCTCGGAGACCAGGCCCACATGCTCGCCGACGACGCCGGGCGCGGCCGCCTCCTCGGCTGCGGCGCGGGCGAGGTCGACGGCCTCGGCGCACAGGCGGTCGGGGGTGCGGCTTCGCGTGCTCGCTGCGCTCACAGGTATCGCTTCTCTCCTACGCCGTCTTCCGGGTGCGCCGGCCTGAAGGCGGGCGGGGCGGGCGGAGCGGACCCGTGGACCGCGTCGACGTCCGCGCCCGATCGCGCTCGGGCGCACCTACGTCATCCATTCTGCGGTATGCACGTAAGGCGCGCGGCCGAGAACGTTCGCCACGGCGCGCTACGCACGCTACCTTCTCGCTGCCGCTGGGCCTACACCGGCGGTTGACTCGCCACCGGCCGACGAGCGGTTTCCGGGGGTTCGGGGCTGGGCCCGTCGGGGGCCGGTCGGCCCGATCCGTGCCGTAATGGCGCTACTTGCGGCCGTCTCGGGGCACTATGACGGGGTGGCAGCCGCGAGGACGCCTCAGGAGACCGCCGGGCTCGGTGAGCCGGAGGGGTTGAACGGGAGCAGCAGCCGGGGCAGTGGTTCGGGCCGGTTCGGCGGGTCCGTCCGCGCGGTCGGCCGTGCCCTGCGCCGTCCGGTCACGGCGACCGTCCGCGGCATCCGCCGGATCACCCACGCGCACGGCGCGGGCGAGTCCGGGCTGGGCAAGCTGATCGAGCTGCACGCGGTGAACGGCGCCGGGGACGTCATGGTCACCGTCGCGCTCGCCTCCACCGTCTTCTTCTCCGTCCCCACCGACGAGGCCCGCGGGCGGGTCGCGCTCTACCTCGCCATCACCATGGCGCCGTTCACGGTGCTCGCGCCGGTGATCGGCCCGCTGCTGGACCGGCTGCCGCACGGGCGGCGCGCCGCGATGGCCGCCGCGATGCTCGCCCGGGCGCTGCTCGCGCTGATCATCGCGGGCGCGGCGGCCAGCGGCAGCCTGGAGCTGTATCCGGCGGCGCTGGGCGTGCTGGTGGCGTCCAAGGCGTACGGGGTGGTCCGGAGCGCGGTCGTGCCACGGCTGCTGCCGCCGCGGTTCTCCCTGGTGAAGGCGAACTCGCGGGTGACGCTCGGGGGGCTGCTCGCCACCGGCGTGGCCGCGCCGGTCGGGGCGGGGCTGCATCTGCTCGGTCCCCGCTGGCCGCTCTACGGCGCGTTTGTGATCTTCGTCGCGGGGACGTTCCTGTCGTTCTCCCTGCCGCCGAAGGTCGACTCGGCCAAGGGGGAGGACCGGGCCCTGCTCTCGGCGGACGAGCAGCACCTGCACGGACCGCGCCGCAGGCCGCCCAGGCGGCCCGGGCTGCGCACCGTCGGCACGGCCGTCACGCACGCCCTCGCCGCCAACGCCGCCCTGCGCTGCCTGTCCGGCTTCCTGATCTTCTTCCTCGCCTTCCTGCTGCGGGAACATCCGCTGGCCGGCCAGAGCGCGGCGGTGTCACTGGGCATAGTGGGGGTCGCGGCGGGCGCGGGCAACGCGCTCGGCACGGCGGTCGGGGCGTGGCTGCGGTCGCGGGCCCCGGAGATCATCATCGTGACGGTCGTCGCGGTCGTGCTGGGCGCGGCGATCACGGCCGCGGTGCTCTTCGGCACCTTCCTGGTGACCTGTCTGGCCGCGATCGCCGGTTTCGGGCAGGCGCTGGCCAAGCTGTCCCTGGACGCGCTGATCCAGCGGGACGTGCCGGAGCTGGTGCGCACATCGGCGTTCGCCCGCTCCGAGACGCTTCTGCAGATGGCCTGGGTGTTCGGCGGGGCGATCGGCATCGTGCTACCCCTCAACGGGGTGCTGGGCCTGTCGGTGGGCGCCGCGATCGTCGCCGCCGGCTGGATCCCCACCGTCCGCGGCCTGCTGACCTCGGCCCGCCACAACAACACCCCCCACCCCAAGACGGCCTGACCACGCGGCGCCCGCCGCCCCAGGACGGCCCGACCGCGTGCGCCGCCCGCCGTAAGGCGATCCGATCGCGCGGCGCGCGGTGGCGCTCCGCCCGCCGGCCGCACGGCACCCCCCTCCATGCGAGCGGCTGCCGCCTTCCGGCCCACCGCGAGGTGCCCCGAGCCCGCGCGGCGCGATGGCACCCCACTCGCTCACCGCACCCCGCGGGCCGGCCTCCGACTTCCGCCCCCGCCAGGTGCCGCGACCCCGCATGCCGCCCGCCCCAGGCCGGCCCGACCGCGCGGCGCCCGACCGCCCCAGGACAGCCCGACCGTGCGGCAGCGGGTGTCGGTCCGTCCCGGTCGGGCCGGTCGGGGTGCGGCACGCCGTACCCCCGCGTGGCCGGGCGGCTGGAGGTGCCCGATAGCCTTCGGCCATGACCTCGCTGCAATCCGCTGTGCGACGCCGCCGCGCCGTCGCCGCCGCCGGCGCCGTATCCGCCGGACTGCTCGCCCTGTCGGCCTGCTCCAAGCCGACGCCGATCGCCACGATCACCGTCGGCGACGACTCGGTGCACTCGGAAGCCACCTGCTACAACGACGGCAAGGCGATCAACACCGCCGACCTGCCGAAGTGTCTGAAGTCGGACAAGACGATCAAGGTGGACCCCACCGAGACGGTCCGCTTCGGTGTCGACCCGGACATCGCGGACAAGGGCTGGACCATTCTGATGAACGGTCAGCCGCTGGTCGAGCCCACCAAGAAGACCTACCAGACCATCCCGGGCAGCGTGTTCTTCAACGCCCAGTACGGCGCCAGCGGCAACTCGACGTGGGTGGCCGTCGCGGAGGGCGAGAAGAGCACCACCGGCGTGTGGTCCTTCAAGCTGCAGAAGGACTCCTGACCGGGTCCTGCCCTCGGTGACCCCCGTACACGTCCTCGTCGCCACCGCCGTCCCGGCCGAACGGGACGCGGTGGCACTGGCGTTCCCCGGGCCGCCCGCGCAGGAGGTGCCGCTGCCCGGGGCGATGCTGCACCGGCTCGCGGGACCGGCCGGATCCGGCCGGTTCGACCTGCTCGCCGCCGGGGTCGGCCCGGCCCTCGCCGCCGCCTCCACCGCCGCCGCGCTCACCGCCGCCGCACTGACCGGTGGCCCGTACGATCTCGTCGTCTCCGCCGGTATCGCGGGCGGCTTCGTGCGGGACGCGACCTCCGGGGCGACCGCCGTGGCGACGCCCGGCGCGGCGTCCGGCACGGCGTCCGGCGCGCCCGTCGGGTCGCTCGTCGTCGCCGACGAGATCACCGCGGCCGACCTGGGCGCCGAGACCGGCGACGGTTTCCTGCCGGTGACCGAACTCGGCTTCGGCACCATCACGCACCGCCCACCCGAATCACTCGTACGGGCGATCGCGGCCGCGACCGGCGCCGCCACCGGCACCGTGCTGACCGTCTCGACCGTGACCGGCACCGCCGCCCGCGCCGGCGACCTGCGCGCCCGCCACCCCCGCGCCCTCGCCGAGGCCATGGAGGGCTTCGGCGTCGCCGAGGCGGCGGCGGCGCACGGCGTGCCCGTGCTGGAGCTGCGCGCGGTCTCCAACCCCGTGGGCCCGCGCGACCGCGCGGCCTGGCGGATCGGCGCCGCCCTGACCGCCCTGACCGAGGGCTTCGGGAAGATCGCCCCCGTACTGGAGAGTTGGAACCCCCATGAGCTCTGAGCACCGGCGACTGCGTATCGCCTACTCGCCCTGCCCCAACGACACCTTCGTCTTCGACGCCCTCGCCCACGGCCGCGTCCCGGACGCGCCCGCGCTGGACGTCACGTTCGCCGACATCGACATCACCAACGGCATGGCCGAGCGCGGCGAGTTCGACGTGCTGAAGGTGTCGTACGCCGTGCTGCCCTACGTCCTCGGCGAGTACGCGCTGCTGCCCTGCGGCGGCGCGCTGGGCCGGGGTTGCGGGCCGCTGGTGCTCACCCGCGAGCCGCAGGCCGAGCTGACGGGCCGTACGGTCGCCGTGCCGAGCGAGAGGTCGACGGCGTACCTGCTGTTCCGGCTGTGGGCGGCGGACACCGTCCCCGGCGGGGTCGGGGAGATCGTGGTCATGCCGTTCCACGAGATCATGCCGGCCGTACGGGACGGGAAGGTGGACGCCGGGCTGGTGATCCACGAGGCCCGCTTCACGTACCAGAACTACGGCCTGCACAAGCTCGCCGACATGGGCGAGCACTGGGAGGACACCACCGGCCTGCCGATCCCGCTCGGCGCGATCATCGCCAAGCGGTCCCTGGGCACCGAGACGCTGACCGGGCTCGCCGACTCGATCCGGGCGTCCGTGCGCGCCGCCTGGGACGACCCCGCGGCATCCCGGCCGTACGTCATGGAGCACGCCCAGGAGATGGACCCGGCCGTCGCCGACCAGCACATCGGCCTGTACGTCAACGAGTTCACCGCCGACCTCGGCCCCGACGGCTACGCGGCGATCCGCGGGCTGCTCACCCGCGCGGCGGCCGAGGGACTCCTTCCGCCCCTCGGCCCGGACGCGCTCGACTTCCCCTGAGGGCGGTTTCTTCCCCTGAGGGCGGATTCCCGGGGGCACCGAGGCGGTTCCCCCGAGCGGGTCACACGTCCAGCTGGTCGGCGACCGCGCGGAGCAGTCCGGCGACCTTCTTGCCTGAGGCCTTCTCGGGGTAGCGGCCGCGCTCCAGGGTCTGGCCGACGCTCTCCAGGAGCGTCGTCAGGTCCTGCACGATGGAGAGCAGCTCGTCCGGCTTCTTGCGCTGCGCGGCAGCGACCGAGGGGGCCGGTTCCAGGACCGTCACCGACAGCGCCTGGTCGCCGCGCTGTCCGGCGACCACGCCGAACTCCACGCGCTGTCCCGGCTTGAGCGTGTCCACTCCGGCGGGCAGGACCGAGGAATGGACGAAGACGTCACCGCCGTCGTCGCGGGAGAGGAAGCCGAAGCCCTTCTCGCTGTTGAACCACTTGACCTTGCCGGTGGGCACGTCTGTCCTCGTCCTCGTACTCGTCGGAAAACTGCATCGGAAAACGGCTCTGGATAACACTGGGGCGGGTCGCGCCCGACCCGCCGGTACCAAGGCTAATGGTCTTCGGGCGGGTGGCAAGACGTCGCCCGGTTGTTCCCTCGAGCTGGGAACTACCCTGGTCCGGTGCGTGACAAAACCCAAACGAATTCCGCCGCGGCCGGTGACGGGCTGATCCGTGCCGGTGCCATCGTGTTCTTCGTCGGTGCGGCGGCCACTCTGGTCACAGTGGCCCCGCTGTTCCTAGGGGCGAAGCCATTTCCGACCTACATGTTCGGACTGAGCATGCTCATGGGCGTCGGCTTCCTGCTCGCGGGTGCCGGGGTGCTGCGGTCGATCGCCGCGCAGCGCCGTCAGGCGCGCGGCGGGACCGGGTCCGCGGCCCCGTCGCGGTAGTCGGCACCGGCGCGCGCCTCCTCGGCCGAAAAGCGCGCGTCATAGTCCGAAAACCACTTCGGGAAGCCGGTCAGATCGGCGAGAACCACATCCGCGCCGGCCTCCCGCAGTTCCCGTTCGCCGCACGGCCCGGTGGCCACCGCCACCGACAGGGCACCGGCCGCCCGGGCACCCCGTACGTCGCCCACGTGATCGCCGACGTACGCCCGCGCGCCGTACTCGCGCAGCGCCTCGGCCTTCTGCTCCGCCCACAGGTCGCCGATCACCGCGTCCGGCTCGATGCCGAGGTGCTCCAGGTGCAGCTTGGCGTTCGGCTCGTACTTGGCGGTGACGACGATCGCCCGCCCGCCGGCCCGCCGTACGGCCGCGACCGCCTCACGGGCGCCGGGCAGGGTGAGTGTCGGGGCGACGGCGAACGACGGGTACATCTCGCGGTACAGATCGGCCATGGCCGCGACCCGCTCGGCCGGGAACCAGTTGATCAGCTCCTCCGCGAGCGGCGGGCCGAGCCGCGTGACCGCCAGGTCGGCGTCGATGTGGGTGCCGGTCCGCTCCGACAGCGCCAGGTAGCAGGCGCGGATGCCGGGGCGGGAGTCGATGAGGGTCATGTCGAGGTCGAAGCCGACGGTCAGCGGACGAGAAGTCATATGGGCCATTGTGCCCAGGGGGCATACGGGCGAGACGCCCGGCCGGTGTGACGTACAGCCGACTGCCGGCGGGCGGCCTTGGCACACCGGTGGCGTGCGGCCGGCACCGGTGACATGCGGCCGGCACCGGTGATGTGCGGCCGGCACCGGTGACGTGCGGCCGGCACCGGTGACGTGCGGCCGGCACCGGTGACGTGCGGTCGGCGCTGGTGACGTGGGGCCGGCACCGGTGGCGTGCGGCCGGTTCTGTCAGCGGCCTGGCCGGCGCCCGGCATGCCGGCGGCCGTCCGGCACCGTCGGCTACTGGCGCTTGCGCTGTGAGCGCCACAGCAGGAACAGCGCCGACAGCACGGCCGCGGCGCGCACCACCCACGGCCAGGTCTGGGCGATCGCGTCGTTCATGTGGCCCTGGGCGATGGGGGTGCCCCAGCGGTCGTTGCTGCGGCCCCACAGCCACAGCAGCCCGGCGGCGAGCGCCAGGCCGGGCAGGCCCATGACGGCCCACTTGGACTCGGCCGGGGTCAGGCGCCGCGAGCCGTAGGCGATGATCCAGCCCAGCAGCAGCGCGAACCAGTTGCCGAGCACGGCGCCGGCGAGCAGCAGCCCGGCGGCGATCAGGAGGAGCGGGTTGCTCCAGCCGCCGGTGCGCCGGGTCGGCAGGGCGAGGCGCCGGCGGCGGGCCGGGGACTCGGGGTCGGCCGCCGCCGCGTCCGTCTCCGCGACGGGGGCGGCCTCCGCCCGCGCAGGGTCCGCCTGCCGGGCGGGGTCCTTGCGCGGTGGGGGCTTGAGCAGGTCCGGGATCTCCACGCCGCCGACGAAGCCCGGCACGTCGTCGCCGATCCCGAAGGGGCTGTCGTCCGCGGTCCACCAGTCGGGGCGGGCCGTCGCGCCGCCGAGCTCGTCGGCGGTCGCCAGGTGCGGTGGGGAGGCGGCACCGGAGGGCGGCGGACTCGCCGGGGGCCGGGCGGGGCGTGGACGCGGCACGACGCGGCGCAGCCCCTTCGGCCGCCGCTCCTCCGCGTCGGGCGCCTCGGGCGCCCCGGTCTCGCGCTGCACGGGCACGGCGGTGGCGGGCGGCGCCTGCCGCGGGTGCGCTGTCCGCGCACGTGCGTCGCCGCTCGCGCCGACCGCAGCGACGATCTCGTCGGGGCTGCCGAGGCGGTCGAGGATGCGGCGCACGGCCGCGGGGCTGTCCACGGCGGCCCTGGCGCGGCACCGGTCGATCTCGTTGCGCAGCTCCGAGACCAGCCGCATCCGCGTCGCCGAGGACAGCTGCCGCTGCTGTGCGACGTCCCCGACGCGGCTCAGATACTCGTAGACGACCTGGTCGCTCTCGATCCCCACGGAACCCCTCCGGGGCGGCTGTCCTCGAACCCGTGGGGACGAAGGTACCGCGTGCGCCAGGGTCGTCGTAGCGGCTCGCGGGCGTGCCGCGCCGCCCGGCGCCGGGAACGGACGGGCGCCCCGCGGGCGCACGAGCGGTCGAGGCCGCCCACCCACCCGCTACCGTGGGTCGGATGAGCAGCGATGAGAAACCGGCGCCGGCCCCCCGCTCGCTCGCGGAGGCGCTTCGGGCGCGCGACGACGCCTCCCTGGCCGCGCTTCTGCGCAGCCGGCCCGATCTCATCACGCCGGTCCCGACGGATCTCACCCAGCTCGCCACCCGCGCGGGGACCCGCGCCTCGGTGGTGCGCGCCCTGGAGCGGCTGGACCGGTTCGCGCTCCAGACCGCGGAGGCGCTGGCGGTGGCCGGCGACCCGGCGACGTACCCGGAGCTGCTCGGCCTGATGGCCGGGGACGCCGGTGACCCCGCCGTCGCTGCCGCCCTGCCCCGGGCCGTCGCCACCCTGCGCGAGCAGGCCCTGGTCTGGGGCGGCGACGACCGGCTGCGCCTGGTGCGCACCGCCCGCGAACTGCTCGCGCCCTCGCCCCAGCACCCGTCGCCGACCGGGCTCGGACCGACCGTGCAGGAGGCGACGGCGGGCATGTCGCCGGGGCGCATCCAGGAGATCGTCGCCACCGCGGGACTGCCCTCGACCCACGACTCGGTCTCCGCCGTGGCCTCGCTGACCGCCCTGTTCACCGACCGCGAGCGGATGGCCGCGCTGCTCGCCGAGGTCCCGGCCGACTCCCTCGACGTGCTCGAACGGCTGGTGTGGGGGCCGCCCTACGGCCAGGTCACCGCCGACCCCGCGCTCCGGCTGCGGCTGCTGCTCGACCGGGGCCTGCTGCTGCCCACGGCGCCCGGCACGGTCGTCCTGCCCCGCGAGGTGGCCCTGCATCTGCGCGCGGGCCGGGCGCACCGCGCGCCCGAGCCGCTGCCGCCCGCCGTGGAGGCCGCCGCGACGCACCGTCCACAGGTTGTGGACGCGACGGCGGCCGGCCAGGCGTACACCGCGCTGGCCACCGTCGAGGAGCTGCTCAAGGACTGGGACGAGGGGGGGCCGAGCGTCCTGCGCGCGGGCGGTCTGAGCGTGCGCGACCTCAAGCGCACCGCGGTCGCCCTGGACGTCGCCGAACCGGTGGCCGCCTTCTGGGTGGAGCTCGCCTACGCGGCCGGACTGCTGGCCTCCGACGGAGAGGCGGACGAGCGGTACGCGGCGACCCCCGCCTACGACGAGTGGCTGGACCGGCCCCCCGCCGAGCGCTGGGCCCGGCTGGCCGAGACCTGGCTGACCGGGACGCGGACGCCGGGCCTGGTCGGCGGGCGGGACGCCAAGGACCGCACACTGTCCGCGCTCGGCCCGGGCCTGGACCGCTCGGCCGCGCCGGAGGTACGGCACCGGGTGCTGACCCTGCTCGCCGGGCTGCCGGAGGGAGCCGCGCCGTCGGCCGAGTCGGTGCTGGCCCGGCTGCGCTGGGAACGCCCGCTGCGCGGCCCACAGCGCGACCAGGAGCACGACCTGCGCGGCCGGCTCGCCCAGTGGACGCTGTCCGAGGCGGAGCAGCTGGGCGTCACCGGCCGGGGCGCGCTCTCCGCGCACGGGCGGGCGCTGCTGGGCGCGCCGCCGGCACCGGCCCCCGCGCAGCCTGTCCCCGCGCAACCGGGCCTCGCGCAACCGGCGCCCGCGCCACCGACGCCCGGGCGCAAGGCTCCTGAGCAGGAGGCCGCGCCCGTGGGCCGGGGCGGTCCCGGCGACAAGCTGCCGGTCCACCGGCACCACCCGTCCGCCGCGGTCCCCGATCCCCTGGCCGCCCGGGAGCCCCTCTCCCCCGCCGAGCAGGCCACCGCCACCGCCTCGGCGGCCCGGCTGCTCGCCCCGCTGCTGCCCGAGCCCCTGGACCATGTGCTGCTCCAGGCGGATCTGACGGCGGTGGCGCCCGGACCGCTGCAACGCCCGCTGGCCGAGACGCTGGGGGTGCTCGCGGACGTGGAGTCCAAGGGCGGCGCGACCGTGTACCGGTTCACCCCGGCCTCCGTACGCCGCGCCCTGGACGCCGGCCGGACCGCCGCCGACCTGCACGCCTTTCTCGCCGAGCACTCCCGCACACCGGTTCCGCAGCCGCTGGCCTACCTCGTCGACGACGTGGCCCGGCGCCACGGGCACCTGCGCGTCGGGGCCGCCTCGGCGTATGTGCGCTGCGACGACGACGCGCTGCTGAACGAGATCCTGGCCGACAAGCGGTCCGCCGGCCTGCGGCTGCGCCGCCTCGCGCCGACCCTGCTGGCCACCCAGGCCGACCCGGCCACGCTCCTGGAGGGCCTGCGCGCCATGGGCTACGCCCCGGCCGCCGAATCGGCGGAGGGCGACGTCCTGATCACCCGGGCCGACTCCTACCGCACCCCGCCGCGCACCGCTCCGGAGCCCGTCCCGGAGGGTCCGCCCACTCCGGACGCGACCTTGCTGTCGGCGGCGATCCGCGCGGTCCGGGCCGGCGACCTGGCCTCCACCGCCCCGCGCAAGCCGACCGCGGACCCGGTGGCGGGCGGCGAGCTGCCCCGCACCGGCGCCGCCGAGACCCTGGCCACGGTGCAGGCCGCCGTGCTCACCGGCGAGGCCCTGTGGATCGGGTACGTCAACGCCGAGGGCGCCGCCAGCCAGCGGGTCATCGCCCCGATCCGGGTCGAGGGCGGCTTCGTGACGGCGTACGACCACACCGCCGACGAGGTGCGGACCTATCCGCTGCACCGGATCACGGGGGTGGCCGAGCTCGCGGACGAGGGGTCCTGAAACCTCCCGTGCGACCGTCGTCACGGCCGTGATCGGCCGCCGGTAGGGCACACTGGACGTTTGGTCACACGGAAAGGGCGCTGCGCGTGAATGGTCCCCTGATCGTCCAGTCGGACAAGACCCTGCTGCTCGAGGTCGACCACGAGCGGGCCGACGAGTGCCGTCGCGCCATCGCGCCGTTCGCCGAGCTGGAGCGGGCGCCCGAGCACATCCACACCTACCGGGTCACCCCCCTCGGCCTGTGGAACGCGCGGGCCGCCGGGCACGACGCGGAGCAGGTCGTGGACGCGCTGGTGCAGTACAGCCGCTATCCGGTGCCGCACGCGCTGCTCGTCGACATCGCCGAGACGATGGACCGCTACGGCCGCCTGACCCTGACCAAGCACCCGGCGCACGGGCTGGTGCTGTCCACCACCGACCGGCCGGTGCTGGAGGAGGTGCTGAAGTCCAAGCGGATCGCCCCGCTGGTCGGGACGCGGATCGACCCGGACACCGTGGCCGTGCATCCGTCCGAGCGCGGTCAGATCAAGCAGGTGCTGCTGAAGCTGGGCTGGCCGGCCGAGGACCTGGCGGGCTACGTCGACGGCGAGGCGCACCCGATCGAGCTGCGCGAGGACGGCTGGGCGCTGAGGCCGTACCAGAAGCAGGCCGTGGAGAACTTCTGGCACGGCGGCAGCGGTGTCGTCGTCCTGCCCTGCGGGGCGGGCAAGACGCTGGTCGGCGCCGGGTCGATGGCGCAGGCCAAGTCCACCACCCTGATCCTGGTGACGAACACCGTCTCCGCCCGGCAGTGGAAGCACGAGCTGGTGAAGCGGACCTCGCTGACCGAGGACGAGATCGGCGAGTACAGCGGGACCAGGAAGGAGATCCGGCCCGTCACCATCGCCACGTACCAGGTCCTCACCACCAGGCGGAAGGGCGTCTACCCGCACCTGGAGCTGTTCGACTCCCGGGACTGGGGCCTGATCGTCTACGACGAGGTGCATCTGCTGCCCGCGCCGGTCTTCAAGTTCACCGCCGACCTCCAGGCGCGCCGCCGCCTCGGGCTGACCGCGACGCTCGTCCGGGAGGACGGCCGTGAGTCGGACGTGTTCTCGCTGATCGGCCCGAAGCGGTTCGACGCTCCGTGGAAGGAGATCGAGTCGCAGGGCTACATCGCGCCCGCCGACTGCGTCGAGGTCCGGGTGAACCTGACCGACTCCGAGCGGCTCGCCTACGCCACCGCCGAGACCGAGGAGAAGTACCGCTTCTGCGCGACCACCGACACCAAGCGGAAGGTCACCGAGGCGATCGTCCGCCGCTTCGCCGGGCAGCAGATCCTCGTCATCGGCCAGTACATCGACCAGCTGGACGAGCTGGGCGAGCACCTGAACGCCCCGGTGATCAAGGGTGAGACGTCCAACGCCCAGCGCGAGAAGCTCTTCGACGCCTTCCGCGAGGGAGAGATCAACGTGCTGGTGGTGTCGAAGGTGGCGAACTTCTCCATCGACCTGCCGGAGGCCACGGTCGCCATCCAGGTCTCGGGCACCTTCGGCTCCCGCCAGGAGGAGGCCCAGCGCCTCGGCCGGGTGCTGCGGCCCAAGGCCGACGGCCACCAGGCCCACTTCTACTCGGTGGTCGCCCGCGACACCATCGACCAGGACTTCGCCGCCCACCGCCAGCGCTTCCTGGCCGAACAGGGCTACGCCTACCGGATCATGGACGCGGACGAGCTGCTCGCGGAGAACTGAGCGAACGCCTCCCCTCCGGCGGCCCGGTCTCCCGGCGCCCCAGCACGGCCCACGCCAGGAGCGCGCAGGCCAGCAACGCGTACGGCGACGCCAGGGGCTGCTGCCACCACCGCAGGTGCAGGTCCCCGTCGCCGGCGCGGGGCACCAGCCACATCGTGCGGGCCGTGAAGCAGAGCACGGTGGCCACCGCCCAGGCGCGGTGGCCCTCGGCCAGGAGCACGGCGAGCAGCGGGACGCACCACACCCAGTGGTGGGACCAGCTGATCGGCGAGACGAGCAGGGCGGTCAGGCCCGTCAGCACCACGCCCCACCTCTCCCGCTGCTCCCGGCGGGCGGCCCACAGGCCCACGGCACCCGCCACGCACGCCGGGACCAGCCAGGCGGGTCCGGGCGCCGGATCGTGCAGTGCCCGGGCGATCAGTCCCTGGAGGGACTGGTTGTCGATGATCCATGGTTTCCCCACACGGTCGGTGTCGAGGACGAGGCGGGTCCAGTACTCGACGCTGGCCGCGGGCAGGACGAGCGCGCCGACGGCGACGGTCGCGGCGTACGCGGCCAGCGCCGTGACGGCCTCTCGCCGGCGCCCGCGCAGCAGCAGATAGACGACGAAGAGCCCCGGCGTGAGCTTGATCCCGGTCGCCACCCCGATCGCGGCCCCCTTCCCGCGCGCGCCGGGCGGCCGGGTGAGGTCCCACAGGACCAGACAGGCGAGCGCGAGGTTGATCTGCCCGAACACGAGGGTCTGGAAGACCGGTTCCAGCCAGAGGGCCAGGGCCGTCGCGGCGCACAGCAGTGCGGGACCGGGCCGGCGGCCCGCGAGCCGGGCGGACAGCTGGACGAGCCAGGCGAGCAGGAGCGCGTTGCCCGCGAGGAACGCCAGCTTCAGCGCCGGGGCCGCGAGCCATGCCACCGGCACGAACAGCAGGGCCGCGAACGGCGGATACGTGGCCGGCAGCCGCCCCACCGTGATCGTGAAGCCGTACAGGTCACGGCCGTGGACGACGGCCGCGCCCTCGGCCTGGTAGACCAGCGCGTCGGGCATGGGCACGCCCAGGACGGCGAGCAGGACCGCCAGGGCGGTGAAGGAGACGACGAGCAGGACGAGGGGGGTTGCCGCATGCGACCGGAGGGACCGGAAGGCGATCGTCCGTTCTGTCACGGACCGACCCTAATCGGTCACTTGCGACGTATGCCCGCTTCCTCGCCGTACTCCCCGAGGACGATCACATCGAGCGCGGCGCCCACGAACACCTTGACGGCGTGCAGGGCGTCGCCCAGACGGTGGTGACGGCTGAGATGACGGCCGCCCGGTACGGCCGGGCCGCCGGCCGGGCGTGCGGCGGGGGCTGGATGGATGGTTGCTGCGCTCATGGCTCCATGGTCGATCCCGGGACATGCGGCAGGCATCACTCCGCGGAGCCAACCTCGAAGCCTCCGCCTACCCCTCTGGAGGGAGCGCATCCCCTACACCCGCCGGACGGCGCCCCCTAGGGGGAGCGGAAATCGACCGGGGCCGAACAGGAAGATCGACCGGGGCAGAGCCAGCAGATCGACCGGGGCCGAGTAAACAGTTGGCATCCGCCTCTCCCGGCGACCTAGAATCTCCGCTCTTGCCCGCCTCCCCCCATGGAGTGCCGCCGACCGGACGGAAACCGGCCGGCAGATCCCGCAGCCGCACGGCACGGCCGTCCAGGCCCGGCCGCCTGTCCCGTAGGTCTTCCGGAGGCACCCCCTTGTCCACGCCCGCCGAACCCGCCGCGCACCCCGCCGACACCGGCCCGCGCCCGGCCGACACCGACGACCCCCTGGCTCGCGAGCGGTCCCACCTCGCCGCCTCCCGCTCCGCGCTGCGGGCCATGCGCGAGGACGTCGAGTCGCTCGACATCCGCGACGTCACCGCGAACTGGGTCAACGCCGAGGTCCTCGCCCACCAGATCGACGAGCGCATCAAGGCGCTCGCCGACCTCAGCGACACCCCGCTGTTCTTCGGCCGCCTCGACTACCTGCACGCACCCGGCGCGGAACAGGCGGAGGGCGCCGAGGGAGAGCGCTTCTACATCGGGCGGCGGCATGTGCACGACGCCGACGGCGACCCCATGGTCATCGACTGGCGCGCACCGGTCTCCCAGCCGTTCTACCGGGCGTCCAAGAAGGACCCGATGGACGTCGCGCTGCGCCGCCGCTTCGGCTACACCGGCGGCGACCTCACCGCGTACGAGGACGAGCACCTGTCCGACCCCGCCGAGGCGGCCACCGCCAGCAAGCTGCTCCAGCAGGAGATCGAGCGCCCGCGCGTCGGTCCGATGCGCGACATCGTCGCGACCATCCAGCCCGAGCAGGACGAGATCGTACGGTCCGGGCTGGGCGGCACGGTCTGCGTGCAGGGCGGCCCCGGCACCGGAAAGACCGCCGTCGGTCTGCACCGGGTCGCCTACCTCCTCTACGCCCACCGTGAGCGGCTGGCCCGCACCGGCACGCTCGTCATCGGCCCGAACAAGTCCTTCCTGCACTACATCGAGCAGGTGCTGCCCGCACTCGGCGAGCTGACGGTACGGCAGGCGACCGTCGACGACCTGGTCGCCCACGTGGAGGTGCGGGGCACGGACGACGCGCCGGCCGCGATCGTCAAGGGCGACGCCCGCATGGCTCAGGTGCTGCGCAGGGCCGTGTACGCGCACGTCACGATGCCCACCGAGCCGGTCGTGGTGGTGCGCGGCTCGCGCCGCTGGCGGGTCCCGGCGTACGAACTGGAGGATCTCGTCCGCGAGTTGCTGGACCGGGGCATCCGCTACGGCGCGGCCCGCGAGGCCCTGCCGCAGCGGATCGCGCACGCGGTGCTGGTGCAGATGGAGCGGGCGGGCGAGGCACCGGACGACCGGGTGCAGGACGCGGTCGCCCGCAACGCGGCGGTGAAGGCGGCCGTCAAGGCGGTCTGGCCGGCCGTCGACCCCGCCAAGCTGGTGCTGAGGCTGCTGACGGACGCGGACTTCCTCGCCGCGCACGCCGAGGGCATCCTCACCGAGGAGGAGCGGAAGACGATCCTGTGGGCCAGGCCCGTGCGGTCGGTGCGGTCGGCGAAGTGGTCGGCGGCCGACGCCGTCCTGATCGACGAGGCCGCCGACCTCGTCGAGCGCACCCACTCCCTCGGCCATGTGGTCCTCGACGAGGCGCAGGACCTGTCCCCCATGCAGTACCGGGCGGTCGGCCGGCGGTGCAGCACCGGTTCCGCGACCGTCCTGGGCGACCTGGCGCAGGGCACCACGCCGTGGGCGACCCGCACCTGGGAGGAGGCGCTGGCGCACCTCGGCAAGTCCGAGGGGGTCGTCGAGGAGCTGACGGCCGGTTTCCGCGTGCCGACGGACGTCATCACCTACGCCTCCCGTCTGCTGCCGCACATCGCGCCCGGCCTGACGCCGGTGGCGTCGGTCCGTGAGAACCCCGGCTTCTTCGAGATCCGTCCCACCGGGGCGGACGCGGCCGGTGACGCCGACGTGGTCGCCGCCTGCGCGGAGCTGCTGGGCAACGAGGGCTCGATCGGCCTGATCGCCGCCGACGCCCGCGTCCCGGCCCTCGCCGAGGCGCTGACGGCGGCCGGACTGACGTATCTGTCCCCCGGCCAGGAGACGACGGCCGAGACCCGTCTCACCCTGGTCCCGGCCTCGCTCGCCAAGGGCCTGGAGTACGACTACGTGGTCCTGGACGAGCCGCAGGCCGTGGTCGACGGCGAACCCGACGAACGCACCGGCCTGCGCCGCCTGTACGTGGCCCTGACCCGAGCGGTCTCGGGCCTGATCGTCACCCACCAGGCGGCGCTCCCGCCCCAGCTGGCCTGACCGTCGGGCGCGGGCACGGACCCGCTCAGACGGCGGACCCGACGGTCTCCGCGTCCAGCACCGTGCGCCACTGCGCGACCGCGTCCACCGAGACCGGACCGGCCCAGCCGTCCGGGCGGGCCGCGCCGCCGATGTGGAAGGCGTCGATACCGGCGGCCCGCAGGGCGGGCACGTGGTCCAGGCGCAGGCCGCCGCCCACCATGATCCGCTGCTCGTAGCCGGGCTGGCCGCCGAGCGCCGCCTCCGCGACCAGGGTGGGCAGGCCGTCGTCCACACCGCCGGCCGCGCCGGCGGTCAGGTACGTGTCGAGACCGGGCAGCCCGTCCAGCTGCTTGCGCAGCGCGTCGCGGTCGGCGGCCCGGTCGATGGCCCGGTGGAAGGTCCAGGGGCAGCCGTCCAGTTCGGCGACCACCCGCTCCACGGCCCCCAGGTCCACCGCGCCGTCCGCGTCGAGGAACCCGAGCACGAACTCGTCGGCCCCGGCCGCCCGCAGCTCCCCGACGACCCCGGCCAGCCTGTCCACGCCCCCGGCACCGCCCGCGGCGAACCCGTCCGCGAGCCGCACCATCACGCGCAGCGAGATGTCGACGGCGGCGCGGATCCCGGTGACGGTGTCGAGCGACGGAGTGAGCCCGTCGGCCGCCATGTCGGTGACCAGCTCGAGGCGGTCCGCGCCTCCGGCCTGGGCGGCGACCGCGTCCTCGACATCGAGGGCGATCACCTCCAGGACTGTACGCATGCTCATAGGAACCCTTTCCTCGGTTTCCCCTGGGGCTTGACAGGTCTAGTCCAATATCAGGGTACGCCGGATGGGGTCCACGGCCGACAACCGCCTCACCCGAAGATGTTCAGCTCCGCCCTCTCGGCGCCCGCGAGCTCGTACCCCGCGCCGTCCCCGGCCCGCGGAACCGGCCGGCCCGCGTAGAGCCGTACGAGGGTGGCGGCGTCGCCGATGTAACGGGCGGGGGGCCGCTCACCGCTCACGTCACCGAACCGCAGCGGCTCGTCCATGTCGTCCAGGTCGGCGTGGAGCGGCAGGTGCGCCTTCTCGCGGGTGACCCGTACGAGCAGCGGAAGGGCGTACGACAGCCCCGCGCCGGCGTACGCCCCCGGCGCGCCGAAGGTGTCGCGCACATCACCGGCGTGCACCCACTCGCCGAGCGCGACCATGTCCAGCACCCCGCCGGCCTCGGCGATCACCGGACCCGCCTCGGTCATCCCGCGCTCCAGCTCGTCCACCACCCGCGCGTTCGTCCAGCCGGCCCGCTCGGCGATGTCCCGCTCGTTGGACTCCGGCGAGAACACCCCCTTCTCGAACCGGCTCTCCACCACCCTCATCAGCGCGGCGGAACAGTGCGCGAGCACGTCCCGCACCGTCCACCCCGGACACGCGGCGGTCGGCAGCGCGAAGTCCGCCTCCGACCGCGCCCGCAACAGCGGGATCAACGCGTCCCGCTCCATGGTCAGCAGCCGCCCGGGCAGCTCGGGGTCCCGTACCTCGTGCAGATCGGCAGAAGTCATGCCGTCCACGCTAGGGGTCTTGGCCCCCGCGACGGGAGAATGAAGCCATGGCCGATCACGCCGATCTCGACGCGCTGCGCTCCCGCTGGACCCGTGCCCTGGAGGGTGCCCGGGGGCCCGGCGGGGGCCCGGACCCGGTGCCGTACGCCGACAACCTGCTCGCCCGCTGGCAGGAGCCGCAGCGGCACTACCACACGCTCACGCATCTGACCGCCGTCCTGGAGCACGTGGACGTACTGGAGGAGTACGCCGCCGACCCGGACACGGTCCGGCTGGCGGCCTGGTTCCACGACGCCGTCTACCTGCCGGAGCGCTCCGAGAACGAGGAGCGCTCCGCCCGCCTGGCCGAACGCGCGCTCCCGGAAGCGGGGGTGCCGGAGGCGAAGACCGCGGAGGTGGCCCGGCTGGTCCGCCTCACCGTCACCCACGACCCGGCCGACGACGACCCCGACGGCCAGGTCCTGTGCGACGCCGACCTGGCGATCCTGGCCTCGGCCCCGTCCGGATACGCCGCCTACGCCGCCGCCGTCCGCGAGGAGTACCACTTCGTCCCGAACGACGCCTTCCGCGAGGGCCGGGCCGCCGTCCTGCGCCAACTCCTCGCGCTGCCCCACCTGTTCCGCACCCCGTACGCGCAACGGCACTGGGAGGCGACGGCCCGCTACAACATCACCTCCGAACTGGAAATGCTGTCGCTCTGAGGCCGTCTTCGCGCCTACCCTGCGCCGTATGCGGGCATGGGGCGGGGAGCAGGTGGAGCAGGCCGTCGCGGGCGCCGTGGCGCTGCTGCGGACGGCGACGGACCGGGACTGGGAAGGGGTGAGGGCCGGGCGGCTGGAGTGGAGCTGCCGGCAGACCGTCGAGCATGTGGCGAGCGATCTCATCGCCTACGCCGGGCAGCTGGCGGGCCGCGCGCGGAGCGCGTACGTCCCCTTCGAGATCACCCTCGACGAGGGCACCGACAACGCGGGCGCGCTGGACGTGATCGAGGCGACCGGCGCCCTGCTGGCCGCCGCCGTCCGCACCACTCCGCGGGACGTCCGGGCCTTCCACCCGTACCCCTTCCGCAGTGCGGACCGCGAGGGTTTCGCCGCGATGGGCGTCGCGGAGGTGCTGCTGCACACGCACGACGTCGCACAGGGGCTGGGACTCGCCTACGAGCCCTCCGCCGAACTGTGCGAGGACGTGCTGACCCGGCTCTTCCCACACGTCCGGCCGGGCCCGGCCCCCTGGCCGATCCTGCTGTGGGCCACCGGCCGCGGCGAGCTGCCCGACCGGGCGCCGGTCACCGAGTGGCGGTGGAGCAACCCGCTGGTGATTCCCGCCGAGCGGCTCACCCTTCAAGGTGTCACCCCCGCCGCTGCCCGGGATCTCGACCGCGGTGGGGACGGGGGGTTCGCGTGGGTCGGTGGCGGGCCCTACGAGGGCACGCGGGAGGCCGCCGGGATGGTCGTGAAGGCGTACGAGAGCGGGACCCATCGGCCGGAGTTCGGAGTGTTCGTGCTGGTGCGGCGGGAGGACGGGGGCGCCGTCGGCGCGATGGGCTTCCACGGGCCGCCCGACGGGGACGGGCGGGCGGAGGTCGGGTACGACCTCACCGAGCCGGCCCGCGGCCACGGCTACGCCACCGAGGCGCTGCGCGCGCTGTCGGGGTGGGCCCTGGCACGGGACGACGTGCGGCTGCTGTACGCGAGGATCGACCGGGACAACGTCCCCTCCCGGCGGGTGGTCTCCCGGGCCGGTTTCGTCCAGGTGGGTGACGACGGGGAGGAGCTCGCCTACGAACTGCGGCGCTGAGGGCGGTGCTTGGGGCGGCGCAGGCCGGAGGCGTGCAGCAGCCGTACCACCTCGCGGCTGCTGACCTCCACCGCGCCGGCCGCGACCGCGTCGGCGTAGCGGTGGGAGGGCAGGTCGTAGTGGTCGCGTTCGAAGGCGCGGCGGGCCACGCCCAACCGCTCGGCGAAGGCGTGCAGTTCCTCATAGGAGACGTCACTGACCAGGTGCGACCACATGCGGCCGTGGCCGGGCCAGGTGGGCGGGTCGATGTAGAGGGTCATGGCGCCGCCGTCCGGGTGAGGACGGTCCGCTGGGTCCTCACGACAGGGGTTCCCCGCCCGTCGCCTCCCCCAGCGCTCCCACCGGGGCCACCTTCACGCCCGCCTTGGAGCACACCCAGTGCGGGTCGGGTCCGAGCTCCGGCTCCACGTCCAGTGCGTGCGGGTCGCCGTATCCGCAGACGGGGCACAGCGGCCAGCGGCCGTAGCGCTCCAGGAGGGCGTCCTGCACGTCCTGGGCGATCAGCCCCGCCACGTACCGCGCGCCGTCCGGCCACTGCTCCACCCACCAGCGGCGCTGGGTGACGGAGTCCTCCACGAGCGAGACCACGTCCGCGTCGGCGACCTCGCCGGCGATCAGGTCGGCCAGGATCAGGGCGCGGGCGGCGTGCAGGGCCTGCTCCAGGGGGCTGATGGGCTCCATGCCTCCATTGTGCGCACTCTTGACCACATGTCCGATCGGAAAATATCTTTCATGGTGTGACCCAGGACGTGAAGGAAATTTTCGCCCCCACCGGCGGCCCGGCGATCGGCACACCCCCCGCGCCCGCCGCCCTCGCGGCCAAGGTTCGCACGCTCGCGCCCTCCATGACGCGCTCCATGCAGCGCGTCGCCGAGGCCGTGGCCCACGACCCGGCCGGCTGCGCGGCCCTCACGGTCACCGGCCTCGCCGAGCTCACCGGCACCAGCGAGGCGACCGTCGTGCGCACCGCCCGGCTGCTCGGCTACCCCGGCTACCGCGATCTGCGCCTCGCCCTCGCGGGCCTCGCCGCCCAGCAGCAGTCCGGCCGCGCGCCCGCCATCACGACCGACATCGCGGTGGACGACCCCATCGCCGACGTCGTCGCCAAACTCGCCTACGAGGAGCAGCAGACCCTCGCCGACACCGCCGCCGGTCTGGACACCGTCCAACTCGGCGCGGCCGTCGCGGCGCTGGCCGCCGCCCGCCGCACGGACGTCTACGGGATAGGGGCCTCCGGCCTGGTCGCCCAGGACCTGACCCAGAAGCTGCTGCGGATAGGGCTGATCGCCCACGCGCCCAGCGACCCGCACCTAGCCGTCACCAACGCCGTGCAGCTGCGCGCCGGCGACATGGCGATCGCGATCACCCATTCGGGTTCCACCGGAGACGTGATCGAGCCGCTGCGGGTCGCCTTCGAGCGGGGCGCGACCACCGTCGCCATCACCGGCCGCCCCGACGCGCCCGTCACGCAGTACGCCGACCACGTCCTGACCACCTCCACCTCCCGCGAGAGCGAGCTGCGCCCGGCGGCGATGTCCTCCCGCACCAGCCAACTGCTGGTGGTGGACTGCCTGTTCGTGGGGGTCGCCCAGCGTACGTACGAGACGGCGGCACCGGCCCTGGCGGCGTCGTACGAGGCGCTGGCCCACCGGCACAGCCCACGCGGCGGCAACCACCGTTCGTAGCCACCGGCGGGACCGCGTCCGCCGAAAGGACCGCGTCCGTCGGCCCGACGGCGTCCGCCGGCCGGACGGCGTCCCGAGCCGGCGAGGCGGACCCGCACCGCCGGCCGTACCGCATCGCCCCCAGCCCAGAGAGTTCCGGAGAGAGCCGCCCTTCATGACCTCCACGTCCCACTACCGTGAGCTGCGCGCCGAGTTGGAGTCGCTGACGACCGAGGCGTTCCGCCCCGAGCTGGCCGAGATCGACCGGCTGCCCACGCTCGAGATCGCGCGGCTGATGAACGCCGAGGACACCGCCGTGCCGGCCGCGGTCGCCGAGCGGCTGCCCGAGATCGCCGCCGCGATCGACGCGGTCGCCGAGCGGATGGCACGCGGCGGGCGGCTGATCTACGCGGGCGCGGGTACGGCGGGGCGGCTCGGAGTGCTGGACGCCTCGGAGTGCCCGCCCACGTTCAACACCGAGCCGTCCCAGGTCGTGGGCCTGATCGCGGGCGGCCCGGAGGCGATGGTGACCTCCATCGAGGGCGCGGAGGACTCGCGGGAGCTGGCCGTGACGGAGCTCGACGCCCTCGGGCTGACCGCGGACGACACGGTCGTCGGCATCTCCGCCTCCGGCCGCACCCCGTACGCCCTCGGCGCGGTCGAGCACGCCCGTGAGCGCGGTGCCCTGACGATCGGCCTGGCCTGCAACGCGGACAGCGCGCTGGCCGCCGCGGCGGAGCACGGCATCGAGATCGTCGCCGGCCCGGAACTGATCACCGGCTCGACCCGGCTGAAGGCCGGCACGGCGCAGAAGCTGGTGCTCAACATGCTCTCGACGATCACGATGATCCGGCTGGGCAAGACGTACGGGAACCTGATGGTCGACGTACGCGCCTCCAACGACAAGCTCCGCGCCCGCTCCCGCCGGATCGTGGCCCTCGCCACGGGCGCGGCGGACGAGGAGATCGAGAGCGCGCTCGCGGCCACGGACGGCGAGGTGAAGAACGCGATCCTCACCCTGCTGTCCGGCGTCGACGCCGAGACGGCGGCCCGCCTCCTGGAGGACTCGGCCGGCCACCTCCGCGCGGCCCTGGACCGGGCCCGCGCCTGACCGCGGGGGAGGTCCCCGGCCGTACGCTGGAGGGCACGATGAATCACGCCCAGCTCACCGCCCTCGGCCGGGCTCTCCGTCTTCTCGGCGAGCACGGCGAGGCGCTCACCGCCGACACGCCCGACGCCAAGCTGCACGAGGTCAGGGGCGACCTCAGGCGCGCCCTCGACCTGCTGGAGGAGAGCGTCGCCGGCGCGGCGCCCGCCACCCGGTGCCCCGAGCACCCGAACGGCCCCGTGGACGACAGCGCGCCCGACCGCTGTCTGCTCTGCGAGACCCGGCGACGCGTCGCCCGCCGCACGGACCTGTACGGGATGTCGTACGGCCCCCCGGCCGGCGAACCGCCCGCCTCCTTTCCCGCTCCCTCCCGCTACGGCGTGCGTGAGGAACGGCCGCAGCCCCAGCAGCGGTGGCTGCCGGAGCTGTGGAACGGACAGGAGTGGCAACTGTGCGGCACCCCGCGCCGGGACCGGCGCGAGGCCGAACTGTTCATCGCGGCCCAGCGGCGCGGGCCGCGCGCCGCGACCGCCTACCGGCTGGTGCACGAGTTCACCGACTACGAGGTCGTACGCGTCTGGGGGACCCCCGTACGGGTCGACATCGAGCCTCTGGGCAACCTGTAGCCAGCCGTCAAGGCGGTCAGGGCGGTGCCTACGCCTTCGACGCGGACACCTCCGTCTCCTCCGCCGCCGCCACCGGCTCGCCCGGCGAGGTGGCCCGCTGCCGCGGGATGAAGGAGGCGACGGCGAAGCCGAGGAGTGCCGCGCCCGCGCCGACCGCGAGGACCGTGCGGAAGCCGTTCTCGGAGGGCAGGGCGTAGGGCCCGAACTCGGTGGTCATGTGGGCGAGGACCACGCCGGCGACCGCGCTGGCGGTGGAGGTGCCGATCGAACGCATCAGGGTGTTGAGGCTGTTGGCCGCGCCGGTCTCGGAGGCGGGGACGGCGCCCATGATGAGCGCGGGCATCGAGCCGTAGGTGAAGCCGATCCCGGCGCCGATGACGCAGGACGCCAGGACGAAGTGCCAGACCTGGTCCATCAGGGCGATGTTCAGGCCGTAGCCGGCCGCCACGATCAGGGCGCCGATCATCAGCGTCGTCTTGGGGCCCCGCGCCCGCGAGACGGCCGCCGAGACGGGCGCCACGGCCATCATCACCAGGCCGGAGGGGGCCATCACCAGGCCGGAGGCCAGCAGCGACTGGCCGAGGCCGTAGCCGGTCCGCTCCGGCAGCTGGAGCAGCTGCGGGATGACCAGGGACATCGAGAACATCGCGAAGCCGATCGCGACGGAGGCCAGGTTGGTCACCAGGACCTGGCGGCGGGCCGTCGTGCGCAGGTCCACCAGCGGGGCCTGGACGCGCAGTTCGAAGGCGCCCCAGGCGAGGAGGACCACGACGGCCGCCGCGAACAGGCCGAGGGTGGTGCCGCTGCCCCAGCCCCAGTCGGCGCCCTTGGAGACGGCCAGCAGGAGGCAGACCAGGCCGACGGCCATGCCGGCCGCGCCCACGGCGTCGAAGCGGCCGCCGGTGCGCACCCTCGACTCGGGCACCAGGAACAGGACCAGGACCGCCGCGAGGACGCCCAGGGCCGCCGAGGTCCAGAACAGCATGTGCCAGTCGAAGTTCTCGGCGATGACGGCGGCGGCGGGCAGGCCGAGGGCGCCGCCCACGCCGAGCGAGGCGCTCATCATCGCGGTGGCCGAACCCAGCCGTTCGGCGGGCAGTTCGTCGCGCATGATGCTGATGCCGAGCGGGATGACACCGGAGGCGAGGCCCTGCATGGCCCGCCCGACGATCATCGGCGTGAGGGAGTCGCTCAGCGCGGCCGTGGCGGAGCCGATCACCAGCATGGCCAGGCTCAGCAGGAGCATGCGGCGCTTGCCGTACATGTCGCCGAGGCGGCCCATCACGGGGGTGGCCACGGCGGCGGCGAGCAGGGTGGCGGTGACGGCCCAGGCGGCGTCCGAGGCGGAGGCGTGCAGCAGCTTCGGCAGCTCCGGGACGATCGGGATCACCAGGGTCTGCATCAGCGAGACCACGATGCCGCCGAGGGCCAGCACGGCCACCACGACGTTGGGCCTGGGCGGTGCCCCGGCGCCGGCCGGCGGGGCGAGTGCGTCGGACATGAAGGCGTCTCCGTCGAGCGGGGTGTACTTGACTCAGGCAACCTTAATTGGAGTTGATTGACTTAAGCAAGCTAATTCCGGACCGAAGAGAGGCCGGCGCCTCCCGTGACCGCGTCACGCGCGCGGGCGGGCGGGCGCCGGCCTCGTACGGCCCGGCCTCGTGCGGCCAGGCCTCGTACGGCCGCCGTCGGGTGACGGCGGTCAGCTCAGCGTCTTCACCGCCTCCGCGTCGTACGGCTTGAGCTCGTCGAAGCGGTCGCCCAGGACCTTCGCCGCCCACTCCGGGTCCTGGAGCAGCGCACGGCCGACGGCCACCAGGTCGAACTCGTCGCGCTCCAGGCGGTCCAGCAGGTTGTCCAGGCTGCCGAGCGCGGCGCCCTCGCCCTGGAACGCCTTGATGAAGTCGCCGTCCAGGCCGACCGAGCCCACGGTGATGACCTGCTTGCCCGTCAGCTTCTTCGTCCAGCCCGCCAGGTTGAGGTCCGAGCCCTCGAACTCGGGGAGCCAGTAGCGGCGGGTGGAGGCGTGGAAGACGTCCACACCGGCCGCCGCGAGCGGGGTCAGGATGGCCTCCAGCTCCTCGGGCGTCTCGGCGAGACGGGCGTCGTAGGCCTCCTGCTTCCACTGCGAGTACCGGAAGATGACCGGGAACTCGGGCGAGACCGCCGCGCGGACCGCCGCGACGATCTCCGCGGCGAACTTCGTGCGGGCCACCGGGTCGCCGCCGTAGGCGTCCGTACGGCGGTTGGTGCCCGCCCACAGGAACTGGTCCAGCAGATAGCCGTGGGCACCGTGCAGCTCCACGCCGTCGAAGCCGATGCGCTCCGCCGCCGCGGCCGACTCGGCGAACGCGGCGATGACGTCGTCCAGGTCCTGCCGGGTCATGGCCTTGCCGGTGGCCTCGGACTCGCCGATGCGCAGCCCGGAGGGGCCGACCGGGGGCGCGTCCGCGAACGGCGGGCGGCCCGGCTTGCGGACCATGCCGATGTGCCACAGCTGCGGCACGATCGTGCCGCCCGCCGCGTGCACGGCCTCGGCGACCCTCGCCCAGCCCGCGAGCTGCTCCTCGCCGTGGAACCGCGGCACCCGGCTGCTCTCCCCGGCCGACTCGTGTCCGACGTACGTGCCCTCGGTGACGATCAGGCCCACACCGGCCGCGGCGCGGCGGGCGTAGTACGACACCACGTCCTCACCCGGAACGCCGCCCGGGGAGAACATGCGGGTCATCGGCGCCATCACGATCCGGTTGGGGACGGTCAGGCCGTTCAGCGTGACGGGACGGGACAGGATCGAGGCCGCGCGGGAGGCGGACCCGGAGTCGGCGGGACCGGACTCGGGGGCCGTTCCGGAGGCGGTGACGGTCATGGGGGGCTCCTTGGCGGGACACGACGACGGCATGGATACCGCATGGTATGTGCACGCGCATGGAACGCGTACAGCGGTGTCAACCGTGAGATGCGTTACGTCATTTCCGCCGCCCCGCCGATGTGGCCCGGAACACGCCCGAGGGCGGCACCCCCTGTTTCCAGGGAGTGCCGCCCTCGGTCCGTGAAGGACGGTCGATCAACCTCAGCGGGTCGATCAGAAGTCCATGTCACCGCCCGGCATGCCGCCGCCGGCCGGCGCGGCGGCCTTCTCCGGCTTGTCGGCGATGACGGCCTCGGTGGTCAGGAACAGCGCGGCGATGGAGGCGGCGTTCTGCAGCGCGGAACGGGTCACCTTCGCCGGGTCGATGATGCCTTCCTTGACCAGGTCGACGTACTCGCCGGTCGCGGCGTTCAGGCCGTGACCCGGGGTCAGGTTGCGCACCTTCTCCACCACGACGCCGCCCTCGAGGCCGGCGTTGACGGCGATCTGCTTCAGCGGGGCCTCCAGCGCGAGCTTCACGGCCTGGGCGCCGGTCGCCTCGTCACCCTCGAGCTCCAGCTTCTCGAAGACGTTGGTGGTCTGCAGCAGGGCCACGCCACCACCGGCGACGATGCCCTCCTCGACGGCCGCCTTGGCGTTGCGGACGGCGTCCTCGATGCGGTGCTTGCGCTCCTTGAGCTCGACCTCGGTGGCGGCACCGGCCTTGATGACCGCGACACCGCCGGCGAGCTTCGCCAGGCGCTCCTGGAGCTTCTCGCGGTCGTAGTCGGAGTCGCTGTTCTCGATCTCGGCGCGGATCTGGTTCACGCGGCCGTTCACCTGGTCCGAAGAGCCGGCACCGTCGACGATGGTGGTCTCGTCCTTGGTGATGACGACCTTGCGGGCCTTGCCCAGCAGGTCGAGCGTGGCGTTCTCCAGCTTGAGGCCGACCTCCTCGGAGATGACCTCGCCGCCCGTGAGGATGGCGATGTCGCCGAGCATGGCCTTGCGGCGGTCGCCGAAGCCCGGGGCCTTGACCGCGACGGACTTGAAGGTGCCGCGGATCTTGTTGACGACCAGGGTCGACAGGGCCTCGCCCTCGACGTCCTCGGCGATGATCAGCAGCGGCTTGCCCGACTGCATGACCTTCTCCAGCAGCGGGAGCAGGTCCTTGACGGAGCCGATCTTGGAGTTCGCGATGAGGATGTACGGGTCCTCGAGCGACGCCTCCATGCGCTCCATGTCGGTGGCGAAGTAGGCGGAGATGTAGCCCTTGTCGAAGCGCATGCCCTCGGTGAGCTCGAGCTCCAGACCGAAGGTCTGCGACTCCTCGACGGTGATGACGCCTTCCTTGCCGACCTTGTCCATGGCCTCGGCGATCAGCTCGCCGATCTGGGTGTCGGCGGCGGAGATGGAGGCGGTGGAGGCGATCTGCTCCTTGGTCTCGACCTCCTTGGCCTGGTCGAGCAGGGCGGCGGAGACGGCCTCGACGGCCTTCTCGATGCCACGCTTCAGGGCCATCGGGTTGGCGCCGGCGGCGACGTTGCGCAGGCCCTCCTTGACCAGGGCCTGGGCGAGGACGGTCGCGGTGGTCGTACCGTCACCGGCGACGTCGTCCGTCTTCTTGGCGACTTCCTTGACCAGCTCGGCGCCGATCTTCTCGTACGGGTCCTCGAGCTCGATCTCCTTGGCGATGGAGACACCGTCGTTGGTGATCGTGGGGGCGCCCCACTTCTTCTCGAGGACGACGTTGCGGCCCTTGGGGCCGAGGGTCACCTTGACGGCGTCCGCGAGCTGGTTCATGCCGCGCTCGAGGCCGCGCCGCGCCTCCTCGTCGAACGCGATGATCTTGGCCATGTGAAGTGGTCCCTCCAGGACTGGGGGTGATTCCTTCGGACCGCGCCCGCGCCCGCGACGGACGGCTCGCCGGCCTCGTGGTTCCTTGCCCCACCCGGCCCGCGGGCCTCACCGACCCGGTCCTTCGCTGTCACTCTCACCTTCAGAGTGCTAACGCCAATGATTAGCACTCGACCCACCCGAGTGCAAGGCGCGCTCGCGAAGCGAGCCCCTCGGGGTGACGGCCGGGCCGGCGGCGCGCGCGTGCGGCGACACACCGAAGGGCCCGCACCCCGGGTGGAGGTGCGGGCCCTTCGAAAGCTGATCGCTTGCGGTGGTCGCGCGAATCAGGCCGTGACGCGGACCATGTCCGCCTGCGGGCCCTTCTGGCCCTGCGAGATCTCGAACTCGACCCGCTGGCCCTCTTCCAGCGTGCGGTAGCCGTCCATCTGGATCGCGCTGTAGTGGACGAAGACGTCCGCACCACCGTCGACCGCGATGAAGCCGTACCCCTTCTCCGCGTTGAACCACTTGACGGTGCCCTGAGCCATGCCTAACTCCCCTATTACTGGCCCTTGCACAGATCCACACTTCGCGGACCCGGGTCAGACCTCACCCCCCGTGGACGGGGGCGTGCGCCGGAACGCGTCGACCGCGGCTGAATGTATCTGTCCAACTGCCGTCTGCAACAGGTCAATCGGACGAGAATTCTGGACGGACCGGGTCCGGAATATGACGAGAATTCATCTTGATTCAGGGCAAGTCGGGCCCCACAAACAAGACAAATGCCGCGAAAAACCCGCACACTTTGGCTACTTCTTATCGGCGTGCGGCAGGAATCCAGGGCTTCCCGATCCATGGATCAGGGGCGCGTTCCCCAACTGTACCGCGCTCAATCACGCAGAACGGCCCCCTCCGCTTCTCTTACGGAAGGGGCCGTTCCGTGAACAGCCGGTAACCGAGTTACCCAGGGTAATGGTCAGCCGCCGGCGACCGCGGGGATGATCGACACGCCCGCGCCGTTCGGGGTGGCGGTCTGAAGACCCTGCTCGAAGCGGACGTCGTCGTCGTTGACGTAGACGTTGACGAAGCGGCGCAGCTTGCCCTGGTCGTCCAGGACGCGCGCGGCGATGCCCGTGTGGTTCTTCTCCAGGTCGGAGATGACCTCGGCGAGGGTCGCGCCCTCGGCGCTCACCTCGGCCTGTCCGCCGGTGTAGGTGCGCAGGATGGTGGGGATGCGAACGGTCACGCTCATACGAGGCCAGCCTCTCGGAAGGAGTCCAGGGTCGGGCGGATGGTCGCGGTCAGGCCGGTGCCCGCGACCGCGTCCAGGGTCTTCAGGCCGTCGCCGGTGTTGAGGACGACGGTGGTCTTCGTCGGGTCGAGTACGCCGCTGTCGATGAGCTTCCGCGTCACGCCGACCGTCACGCCGCCGGCCGTCTCCGCGAAGATGCCCTCGGTGCGGGCGAGCAGCTTGATCGCGTCGACGACCTGCTCGTCCGTCACATCCTCCACCGCACCACCCGTGCGGCGCGCGATGTCCAGCACATACGGCCCGTCGGCCGGGTTGCCGATGGCCAGCGACTTGGCGATGGTGTTCGGCTTCTGCGGGCGCACGACGTCGTGCCCGGCCTTGAAGGCCGTGGACACCGGCGAGCAGCCCTCGGCCTGGGCGCCGAAGATCTTGTACGGCCTGTCCTCGACCAGACCCAGCTTGATCAGCTCCTGGAGGCCCTTGTCGACCTTGGTGAGCTGGGAGCCGGAGGCGATGGGGACGACGATCTGGTCCGGGAGCCGCCAGCCGAGCTGCTCGCAGATCTCGTACGCCAGCGTCTTGGAGCCCTCGGCGTAGTACGGCCGCAGGTTGACGTTGACGAAGCCCCAGCCCTCGCCGGCCGGGTCGCCGATCAGCTCGGAGCAGAAGCGGTTCACGTCGTCGTAGTTGCCCTCGATGCCGACGAGGTCCCCGCCGTAGATCGCGGCCATGACGATCTTGCCCTGCTCCAGGTCGTGCGGGATGAAGACGCAGGAGCGGAAGCCGGCGCGGGCGGCGGCGGCGCCGACGGCGCCGGCGAGATTGCCGGTGGAGGAGCAGGACAGCGTCGTGAAGCCGAAGGCGCGGGCGGCCTCCAGTGCCTGGGCGACCACGCGGTCCTTGAAGGAGTGCGTCGGGTTGCCGGAGTCGTCCTTCACGTACAGACCGCCGGTGACGCCGAGTTCACGGGCCAGGTTGTCGGCCTTGACGAGCTTGGTCCAGCCGGGGTTGATGTTCGGCTTGTCGGCCACGTCCGCGGGGACGGGCAGCAGCGGGGCGTAGCGCCAGATGTTCGCGGGGCCCGCCTCGATCTTCTTGCGCAGCTCCTCGGTGTCGTAGGCCGAGAAGTCGTAGGCGATCTCCAGCGGGCCGAAACACTCCTCGCAGGCGAAGACCGGGCCGAGGGGGACGCGGTGACCGCACTCGCGACAGCTCAGGGCCGCGGCGGGGCCGAGGTCGACGGTGGAACCGGAGGTGCTGCTTGCAACTGTCTGCACAGCCATGTGAGGCGAGGCCCTTTCTCCTCATCTTCCTCACGACGCATCTCGCCGTGAGACGGAATTGGCACCTTCCCTGGCCTGGCGCCTCGCGGAGACGAGTTCGGCTCAGGGGGGTTGCCGGGGCTTCATCGGGCCGTGTCCCTCTGCCCCTCTGGATGAGCGGTATTCGGTTGTGAGTCGCGGGTGATGACCCCCGGCATGCGATGGTCATCCGCGTTGTTCAAGACTGTAACCGACGGCCAGGACAGTGAGAGGGGGTCGTCCGAACCGCGAGACGGATCACACGAAGATGTGATCCACGCCGCGATCCGGGCACCGCCGGTCCTGGCGAACGAGCCGAGCAGGAGTGAGGAGCCGTCGATCGTGCTGGAAGAAGTCGAGCGCTGGCTGAGGACACGCTCCTGGTCCGTGACCGATCGCCCGCTCCACACGCTCCTGGCCGCCAAACGCGCGACCGGTTCCTCCATCAGTGTGGTGCTGCCCGCGCTGAACGAGGAGGAGACGGTCGGCGACATCGTCGCCGCGATCCGCCGGGACCTGGTGGTGCGGGCCCCGCTCGTCGACGAGGTCGTCGTCGTCGACTCCGGCTCCACCGACCGCACCGCCGAGCGGGCCGACGCCGCGGGCGCCCGGGTCGTGCACCGCGACGTGATCCTCCCCCGCATCCCGGCGGTCCCCGGCAAGGGCGAGGTGCTGTGGCGCTCCCTGCTGGTCACCCGCGGGGACGTCATCTGCTTCGTCGACGCCGACCTGAGGGAGTTCTCCTCCGACTTCGTCACCGGGATCGTGGGCCCGCTGCTCACCGACCCGGACGTGCACCTGGTCAAGGCGATGTACGACCGTCCGCTGACGGTGCCGGGCGCCGGCGGCGCGGCGGCCGGGCAGGGCGGCCGGGTCACCGAGCTGATGGCCCGCCCGCTGCTCAACATGCACTGGCCGCAGCTGGCCGGCTTCGTGCAGCCGCTCGGCGGCGAGTACGCCGCCCGCCGCTCCCTGCTGGAACAGCTGCCGTTCCCCGTCGGCTACGGCGTCGAGCTGGGCATGCTGGTCGACGCGCTGCACCTGGTGGGCCTGGACGCGCTCGCGCAGGTCGACGTGGGGGTGCGCCGGCACCGGCACCAGGACGGGCAGGCGCTCGGCCGGATGGCCGCCGCGATCTACCGCACCGCCCAGCTGCGCCTGGCCCGCGGCCATCTGATCCGCCCCGCCCTCACCCAGTTCGAGCGCGGCGAGGACGGCTTCGAGCCGCGCACGTACTCGGTGGACACCGAGGAGCGCCCGCCGATGAACGAGATCGCGGAGTACGCCACCCGGAAGGTGGCGTGAAACCCGCTCGCGCCCTGGTACGGCCGGCTACGAAGCGGAACCGTACGTTTGAGCGTTTCGGGCCCGGGCTAGGTTCCAGACCATGGCTGCAACGCACGGTGCCGAGGTGCTGGTCGCGTCCAATCGCGGGCCGGTCTCGTACGGGATCCGCGAGGACGGCTCGCTCCATGCCCGGCGCGGAGGCGGAGGGCTGGTCTCCGGGCTGTCCGCGATCGGGCCGGACGCGGGCGCGGTGTGGGTGTGCGCCGCGCTGAGCGACGCCGACCGGGAGGCCGTACGCCGCTACGAGGGCGAACGCCGGCTGCCGCCGGAGGCGACCGGCGGGCAGCGGGTGCGGATGCTGGACATCGACCCGAAGGTGTTCTCCGACGCGTACAACGGCATCGCCAACTCGGTGCTGTGGTTCGTCCACCACATGCTGTACCAGACCCCGCTGGAGCCCGTCTTCGACCGGGAGTTCCGGCGCCGGTGGGCGTCCTACGAGGCCTACAACCGGGCCTTCGCGGAGGCGCTGGCGGAGGAGGCGGCCGAGGGCGCTGCCGTGGTGGTGCAGGACTACCACCTGGCCCTGGTGCCGGGGATGCTGCGCGACTTCCGGCCGGATGTGCGCATCGGGCACTTCTCGCACACGCCGTGGGCGCCGGTGGACTACTTCCGGATGCTGCCCGACGACGTCGCCGGGCAGGTGCTGCGCGGCATGCTGGGCGCCGACCGGCTGGGCTTCCTCACCCGGCGGTGGGCGGACGCGTTCACCGGGTGCTGCGAGGCGCTCGTGGGCGGGCTCGGGGGCACCCGGGTCGGGGTGCACGGGCTGGGCGCGGACGCCGAGTTCCTGCGGGAGCGCTCGCACCGGGCGGACGTCTTCGAGTGGATGGCGGCCCTGCGCGAGGAGATCGGCGCGGCCCCGGACGGCGGCCCGCGCCGGACGATCGTCCGGGTGGACCGTACGGAGCTGTCGAAGAACATCGTGCGGGGCCTGCTGGCGTACCGGCAGCTGCTGGAGGACCACCCCGAGTGGCGCGAACGGGTGGTGCATCTCGCGTTCGCCTACCCCTCGCGGCAGGACCTCGCCGTGTACCGGCACTACACGGCGGAGGTGCGGCGGCTCGCGGACGAGATCAACGGGCGGTTCGGGACCGCCGGGTGGCGGCCGGTCGTGCTGCACGTCGAGGACGACTTCGCCCGGTCGCTGGCGGCGTACCGGATCGCGGACGTGGCGCTGGTCAACCCGATCCGGGACGGGATGAACCTGGTCGCCAAGGAGGTGCCGGTCGTCTCCGACTCCGGGTGTGCGCTGGTGCTGTCGCGGGAGGCGGGGGCGTACGAGGAGCTGGGGGAGGACGCGGTGGCGGTGAATCCGTTCGACGTGGTGGGGACGGCGGGGGCGCTGCACGAGGCGTTGGGCATGGCGGGGGCGGAGCGGGCGGAGCGGACGAAGCGGCTTGCCGCGGCGGCAACCGCGTTGCCGCCCGCTCAGTGGTTTCTGGATCAGCTGCGGGAGTTGGATCAGCTGGGGTAGGTGGGGGTGCTGGGGGGCCGCATGCCCCGCTTGGGGGGCCTCCCCCAGAGGGGGCACCCCCAGCGCCCACCCGTGCCGCCCTGCGGCACGACCGCCCGCAGGCTACGTGTGATCGGCCAGCGTCCTCAGTAGGGCCACCACTCCTGCCGGGCCCTCCACCACCAGGTCTGCTCGGGCCGAGAGTTCTGTGACCTCTGTGCTGCCGCTGCACACCAGGACGCCGGGCACTCCGTTGGAGCGGAGCTTCTCGATCGCGGCGAAGGCGGGGAGGTCGCCGAGGTCGTCGCCGGCGTAGAGGACCGAGGTGGCGCCCAGGCCGCGGACGTAGTCCGACAGTGCCACGCCCTTGTCCATGCCCGGCGGGCGCAGCTCGAGGACCATGCGGCCCGGTTCGACGATCAGGCCGTGTCGGGCGGCCAGCTCGGTCAGGGGCTCGCGGAGCAGTTCGTACGCGGCCTGGGGGTCGTCCGCGCGGCGGGTGTGGACCGCGAGGGAGCGGCCCTTCTCCTCGATCCAGGTGCCGCGCCAGGCGCCGATCCGGTCGAGGAAGCCCGGCAGCTCGGCGCGGACGGCGGCCACGCCGGGATGCGGGGCCGGTGCGGTGAGCGTGCCCGTGACGGCCTCCCAGCGTTCGGCGCCGTAGTGGCCGAGGACGACGAGGTGCTCCAGGCCGGGTACGCCCGCGAAGCCGCCGTGGCGGACCGCGACGCCGGCCGGGCGGCCGGTGACCACCGCGACGGCGGCCACCTTAGGCGCGAGCGCGGCGAGCGCGGGCACCGCCTGCGGGTGCGCGCGGGCCTGGTCCGGGTCGGCCACGATGGGGGCGAGCGTGCCGTCGAAGTCGAGGGCGATCACCGCCTTCTCCGGGTGCGCCAGCAGCGCGGCTAGTCCGTCCCTTCCGGCCCGTGTGGCGGGCGTCGGCAGGGAGGGGCCGGCGTTGGTCGGGTTCGTCTCGTGACTGTCCTGGCTGCCCATGTGCCGAACCTATCCACCGCGGGCCGCGGCCACTCCTCAGCGTTCGGACCGGCGCGCCTCCCGCACCCGGCGCAGCCGGTTCACCGTCACCGGGTCGTGCGCCAGGGCGCGGGTGTCGTCGAGGAGGGCGTTGAGGAGCTGGTAGTAGCGAACGGGTGACAGGCCCAGCTCCTCGCGTATGGCGCGCTCCTTCGCGCCGGGGCCGGGGAAGCCGCGGCGCTCCAGGGCGAGGATGTCCCCTTCCCTGCGGTCCAGGCTCCCCGCCCGCCCCTCCCGCTCGTCGTCCACGTCGCCCACGTCGTCCATACGTGCACCGTAGCCCGCGGCACCGACAACGACGCCCGCCCCGGCGGTCGCGCTAGCCCGCGCTCTTCGCGCTCTCCGCGCTCTCCGCCTCCGACGCCTTCTCCTGGAGCCGGTTCAGGACCGCGGTGGGGTCGCCTCCGGGGCTCACCGTCTGGCCGATCTGCTTCTTGATGTCCGCGCTGATCCCGGCCCAGGACGTCTTGCCGACCGGGTAGAGCTGGGCGACCGGCAGCTCCTCCAGGAACGGCCAGAGGTCCTTGTCCTGCTGGGCGGCGGCCATCGCGTCGGAGGCGGAGGTGGTGACGGGCAGCAGGTCGTACTCGCGGGAGAAGTCGAGGACGTTCTTCTCGCTGTAGACGAAGTCGAGGAAGTCGCCGACCTGGTCCTTGTGGCCGTTCTTCTTGAAGGCCATCATCCAGTCGGTGACGCCCATGGTGGACTTGGGCGTGCCGCTGCGGCCGGGCATCGGCACCATGCCGAATTTCACGCCCTTCTTGGCGGCCTGCTGCATCAGCGTGGGGTGGCCGTTGAGCATGCCGACGTCGCCCTTGGCGAAGGCGGCGAAGGCGTCGGCGCGGTTGAGCTTGCCGGGGGCGACGGGGCCGGTCAGGCCCTTGCCGACCAGCTCGTCCTTGAGCCAGGTGAAGGTCTCGGTGTTCTGCGGCGAGTTGAGGGTGTAGGTGCCGATGTCGTCGGTGTAGCCGGAGCCGCCGCTCAGCAGCCACTGCATGGTCTCCGCCTGCGCCTCCTCGGGGCCGAGCGGCAGCGCGTAGGGGTACTCCACGCCCCTGGCCTTCAGCGCCTCGGCGTCGGCGGCGAGCTGGTCCCAGTTCTGGGGCGGCGTGAGGTGGGCCTGGTCGAAGAGGGTCTTGTTGTAGAAGAGCACCCGGGTGGAGGCCGCGAACGGGATGCCGTACTGCACGTGCCGCACCTGTCCGGCCTCGGAGAGCTGGCCGAGGAAGTCGGCCTGGACGGGTATGGAGAGCAGGTCGTCGGCCTTGTAGAGCAGCCCCTGGTCGGCGTAGTCGGCGTAGGCGCCGATCTGCGCCAGGTCCGGCGGGTCGCCGGCGTCGACCATCTCCTTGACCTTGCGGTCGACGTCGGTCCAGGAGTACACGCTGACCTGGACCTTCACGCCGGGGTGCCGGGACTCGTAGTCCCTGGCCAGCCGCTCCCAGTACTTCTGTGAGGTGTTGGCCGGTGAGTCGCCGTAGTCGGCCGCGACCAGCTTGAGGGTCACGTCGGAGGAGCCGGTGCTCCCGCAGCCGCCGAGGACGGTCGTCATGCCCAGCGCGGACACCACCGCGATCATTCCTGTCCTACGCCGCTGCACTGCTGTGTTCAGCCCCAACCCTTGTCGTGTTCACCATGCGGACACGATAGGTCTACACCACGTGAGTGGACTAGACCTCTTGCGGGTCGACGGGCCACACTGTCCCCTGTGAGACACGTCATCGCTCTCGATGTGGGCGGCACCGGGATGAAGGCCGCGCTGATCGGCGCGGACGGCGGCCTCCTCCACCAGGCACGCCGCCCGACCGGCCGGGAACGCGGGCCCGACGCCGTCGTCGAGGGCATCCTCGGCTTCGCCGCCGAGCTGCGCGCGTACGGCGCCGAGCGCTTCGGCGAGCCCGCGGCCGCCGCCGGCGTCGCCGTGCCCGGCATCGTCGACGAGGAACGCGGCATCGCCGCCTTCGCCGCCAACCTCGGCTGGCGCGACGTACCGCTGCGCGACCTGCTCGCCGAGCGGCTCGGCACCCCGGTCGCGCTCGGCCACGACGTGCGCACCGGCGGGCTCGCCGAGGGCCGGATCGGCGCGGGCAAGGGCGCCGACCGGTTCTTCTTCGTGCCCCTGGGCACCGGCATCGCGGGCGCCATCGGCATCGACGGCCGGGTGGAGGCGGGCGCGCACGGCTTCGCCGGCGAGATCGGCCACATCGTCGTACGGCCCGGGGGCACCCCGTGCCCGTGCGGTCAGCGCGGCTGCCTGGAGCGGTTCGCGTCCGCCTCGGCGGTCAGCCAGGCATGGGCCGAGGCGTGCGGGGACCCGGACGCGGACGCGGCGGACTGCGCCAAGGCCGTCCAGTCCGGGGACGCGGGCGCCCAGGCGGTCTGGCAGGAGGCGGTGGACGCGCTCGCCGACGGGCTGGTCACCGCGCTCACCCTGCTGGACCCGGGCACGCTGATCATCGGCGGCGGGCTCGCCGAGGCGGGGGAGACCCTGTTCGCACCGCTGCGGAAGGCCGTCCGGCGGCGGGTCACCTTCCAGAAACCGCCGTCGATCGTCCCCGCGGCCCTGGGGGACACCGCCGGATGCCTGGGCGCGGGGCTCCTCGCCTGGGATCTCCTCAACGCTTCTACGACTTCGCGGAGGTAGCCAGCTGATGGCCCCTAGCAAGGTTCTCACCGGAGCCCGGGTGGTACTGCCCACCGGGATCGCGGACGGCGGCCGTGTGATCGTCGACGGCACGCGGATCGCCGACAGGGCCCCCGCGGACGCCGAGACCCTCGACGTCACCGGACACTGGCTGGTGCCCGGCTTCGTCGACATCCACAACCACGGCGGCGGCGGGGCCTCCTTCTCCGGCTCGGCCGAGGACTCGCTGACCGCCGTGCACGCCCACCGGCGGCACGGCACCACCACTGTCGTGGCCTCCACCGTCACCGACGACATGGGCGTCCTCGCCAAGCAGGCGGGACTGCTGTCGGAGCTGGCCGAGCAGGGCGAGATCGCGGGCATCCACTTCGAGGGGCCGTTCATCTCGCCGTGCCGCAAGGGCGCGCACTCCGAGGCGCTGCTGCGCCACCCGGACCCCGCCGAGGTGCGCAAGCTGATCGACGCGGCCCGCGGGCACGCGAAGATGGTCACGCTCGCCACCGAACTGCCCGGCGGCATCGACTCCGTACGGATGCTCGCCGAGCACGGGGTGATCGCGGCGATCGGGCACACGGACGCCGGCTACGAACAGACGGTGGAGGCGATCGACGCCGGGGCCACCGTCGCCACCCACCTGTTCAACGCGATGCCGACGCTCGGTCACCGCGCGCCCGGCCCGATCGCGGCGCTGCTGGAGGACGAGCGGGTCACGGTCGAGCTGATCAACGACGGGGTGCACCTGCACCCGGCCGCCCTGGAGCTGGCGTTCCACCACGCGGGCGCGGCCCGGGTCGCGTTCATCACCGACGCCATGGACGCCGCCGGCAGCGGTGACGGCCGCTACATGCTCGGCCCGCTGGAGGTCGAGGTCGCCGACGGTGTGGCGCGGCTGGTGGAGGGCGGCTCGATCGCGGGTTCGACGCTCACCCTGGACCGGGCCTTCCGGCGCGCGGTGACGGTCGACCGGCTGCCCGTCGAGGACGTCGTGCGGGCACTGTCCGCCAACCCGGCCCGGCTGCTCGGGATGGACGACCGGGTGGGCTCCCTGGAGCCCGGCAAGGACGCCGATCTGGTGCTGCTGGACGAGGACTTCACGCTCAAGGGCGTGATGCGGCGCGGGGAATGGGTGGTCGATCCCCGACTGGGCTGATCCGTCCGGTCGTACGCCCTGTCCCTCGGACGCCGTCCGGCCGGCCGTCGGCCGGACGGCCGGTCCGAGGGCTGGGCGGTGCGCCGTCCGTTTGGCATGATCGAAGTCCCGGCGGACGTCCGGGACGTCATGACAGGCGTACGTACGCCGTGACAGGCGCACCTACTCGGGGGAGGTCGGCCCACGTGATCCTCACGGTCACGCTGAACACCGCTCTCGACATCACCTATCGGGTGCGGTCACTGAGGCCCCACGTCTCCCACCGGGTGACGGAGGTGACCGAGCGGCCCGGCGGCAAGGGCGTCAACGTGGCCCGGGTGCTGGCCGCCCTCGGCCATCAGGTGACCGTCACCGGCTTCGCGGGCGGCACCACCGGGCGCGAGGTGCACGAGCGGCTCGCGGCGACGCCCGGTGTGGTGGACGCGCTGGTGCCGGTGTCCGGCGCGACCCGGCGCACGGTCGCGGTCGTGGACGAGCGCACCGGCGACACCACCCAGCTCAACGAGCCGGGCCCGGTCATCACCCCGGCCGAGTGGTCCGCCTTCCAGGACGTCTACGAGGATCTGCTCGGCTCGGTCTCGGCGGTGGCGCTGTGCGGAAGCCTGCCGCCCGGACTGCCGGTGGGCGCCTACGCCGGCCTGGTGCGCACCGCGCGCGCCGCGAACGTGCCCGTGCTGCTGGACACCAGCGGCGAGGCCCTGCGGCGCGGGGTGGCGGCACGCCCCGACATCATCAAGCCGAACGCCGACGAGCTGGCCGAGCTGACCGGCGCCCACGAGCCGCTGCGCGCCACCCAGGACGCCCGCCGGCGCGGCGCCCGCACAGTGGTCGCCTCCCTGGGCGTCGACGGGCTCCTGGCGCACACCGCGGAGGGCCTGTGGCGGGCCGTCCCGCCCGCCCGCGTCCACGGCAACCCGACCGGCGCCGGCGACTCGGCGGTGGCGGGCCTGCTCTCCGGCCTGGTGGAGCACCTGCCCTGGCCGGACCGCCTGGCCCGCGCGGTCGCCCTGTCCACGGCGACGGTCCTCGCCCCGACGGCCGGCGAGTTCGACCGCACGGCCTACGCGGAGCTGCTGGAGCGGGTGGCGGTGACCGGGGAGGCCAGCGCGGCCTGAGGGGTCAGTCCCCGGACTTGACCCATCCCTTTTTCAGCCACAGCTGGTCGAGGTTGGCGTCGCACTGGTTGCCCTGCTCGCACGAGATCTTGATGGTGTTCGTGCCCTTGTTGAGCTGGACGTAGTTGAACGTCTTCGTCCAGCCCTTCTCGTAGTCGCCCGCGGGCGCGTTCGCCCAGTTCTTCAGGTTGACGGGCGTGGTGGACGGCGTGCCGTTGACCGTGAGGGTGGCGGTGCCGTCCTTGCCGGGGACGCCGTAGCCGAGGAAGACGGTGTACTTGCCGTCCTCGGGAATGCCGTTGACGGTCCAGGTGACCGAGGCCCCGACGGCGTTGAAGTTCGTCACGTAGACGCCGCCGTCGGCCTGGGCGCCCTTGACGGTGGAGGCGGTGGTGGCACCGCCGCCGAGCAGCAGGGCCTTGGCGTCGATCTTCGGCAGCTCGCCGTCCGGCGCGACGCTGCTGCTGGCGGACGGGGACGGCTGGGAGCTCTGGGAGGCCGCGGGCGTGGCGCCGCCGGCCTTGTCGCCGCCGTTGTCGTCGCCCTTGTCGCCGAGCATGGCCACGCTGATGCCGATGACCACCGCGGCGACCACCGCGACGGCGCCGATCAGCAGGCCCTTGGTGTTCGGGCCCCGGCGGCCGGCGCCGCCGCCCTGGGCGGGCCGGCGGCCGCTGGGCGGCGCGCCGCCGGGAAGGGTCTCGGGGGCGGCGTAGTGGGCGCTCGGCTGGCCGTACGCGCCCTGCTGCTGACCGTAGCCCTGCTGACCCTGCTGGCCCTGCTGCTGCGGGACCTGGCCGTAGGGCGCCGTGGGGGCCTGCTGACCGACCTGCTGGCCGTACTGACGCTGGCCGACGGCCCGGACGCGGTTGACCGAGCCCGGGTAGCCGTAGCCACCGGACGGCGGCTGGGCTCCGTTGGCCTGACCGTCGGCGTAGAGGTAGCCGAACGGGTCGTCGTCCTCGGGCGTGCTCGCGCCGTTGTTGCCGGGCGTCATCCCTAGGTACTCCTCAACAGGTGCGGGTCGGATGCAGTACGTCGTCAGGATGGCGAGCCTACCCGCTCCCGTGGCCCCAAACAGGTGACTCAACCGGTATCAGGTCGCTGACCTGCGGATCATCCGGCCCGGCGATGCTGTTTGGGACGAGATCGTTTCTCGACGTACATCCGTTCGTCAGCGGACTTCAGGACTTCGTCCGCCGTCATGCCGCAATGTGCCCAGCCGATGCCGAAGCTGGCGCCGACCCGGACGGCACGGCCCTCGGCGCGGATCGGCTGGATGATCTCGTTGCGCAGCCGTACGGCGAGGTCCTGGGCGTCGGCCCGGCCGAGCCCGTCGGCGAGGATCACGAACTCGTCGCCGCCGAGCCGGGCGACCGTGTCGCCGTCGCGCACGCCGTTCGACAGCCGCCGGGCCACCTCGATGAGGACCGCGTCGCCCGCGTTGTGCCCGAAGCGGTCGTTGATCGACTTGAAGCCGTCGAGGTCACAGAAGAGCACCGCGAGCCCCTTCGTGCCGTCGTCCCGGTCGTTCTCGGGGGCGACGGTGTGCACATGGTGGTCGTAGCCGTCGTACGCCGCGGAGCCGGGCGCGAAGTCGAAGCCGTGGCCGGCGCCGTAGGCCGGGTGACCGTAGGCGGCGTCCAGCGACTCCAGCTCGCCGGCCGACTGGGGGCGGCGGCACAGGCGGGCGGAGAGGCGGGAGCGCAGCTCGGCGGAGTTCGGCAGGCCGGTGAGGGAGTCGTGGGAGGCGCGGTGCGCCAGATGCAGCTCGCGGCGCTTGCGCTCCTCGATGTCCTCGACGTGGGTGAGCAGGAAGCGGGGGCCGTCGGCGGCGTCGGCCACCACGGAGTTGCGCAGGGAGACCCAGACATAGGTGCCGTCGCGGCGGCCGAGGCGCAGCTCCGCGCGCCCGCCTTCGGCGGAGGTCCGCAGCAGTGTGCCGATGTCCTCGGGGTGGACCAGGTCGGAGAAGGAGTAGCGGCGCATCGCGGAGGCGGGACGGCCGAGCAGCCGGCACAGGGCGTCGTTGGTGCGCAGGATCCGGCCGTGCTGGTCGCCGCCCATCTCGGCGATGGCCATGCCGGAGGGGGCGTACTCGAAGGCCTGCCGGAAGCTCTCCTCGCTGGCGCGCAGGGCCTGCTGCTCGCGCTCGAGGCGGACCAGGGCGCGCTGCATGTTGGCGCGCAGCCGGGCGTTGCTGATCGCGATGGCCGCCTGGAACGCGTACACCTGCAAAGCCTCGCGGCCCCAGGCGCCGGGGCGGCGGCCGTTGCGCGGGCGGTCCACGGAGAGCACGCCGAGCAGCTCGCCCGAGCCGCCGGGGCCGCCGGCCGAGTACATGGGCGCGAAGAGCCGGTCGGAGGGGTGCCACTCGTCCTCGAAGCGGGGGGCGGGCCCGTCGGTGTACCACTGCGGGACGTCGTCGTCGTCGAGGACCCAGCCCTCGGTGTGGGATATGAACACCAGGTCGCCCCACTGCTCGCCCATGGCCAGCCGGCGATCCCAGGACGCGCGGGAGCCGACCCGGCCGGTGATCAGGGCCTCGGCGGCGGAGTTGCCGGAGAACGCGGCCACCACGAGGTCGCCGTCGGGGCGCACGAGGTTGACGCACGCCAGCTCGTAGCCGAGGCCGGTCACGACGCCGTCGGCGACGGTCTGCAGCGTGTCCGCCAGGCTCCGTGCGGTGTTCATGTCCGCCATGACCTGGTGCAGTTGTCGCAGGGTCGCAAGACGGACGTAGGGCTCCGACTCGGTCTCCATGCTCGCCCTCCCCCCGAGACCTCGCAGTGCGTCAAAGGGTTCTCTTCGGCGTATCGTTCCGTGCGGTCTCCGCCACTGAATCACAGCGCGAAGCCCACTCGGTACACAGGGTCAACAATTAGAGCCTCTTGTGACTCAAGTCACAGCCGAACGTGAGCAATTGAGTGGGGTTTCCGCGTTTTCCCTGCACGTTTACCGAACGCAAACTTTGTGGGTGTGTGGACATGATGCACCAGCACCCCGCCGAGCGGGCTGGAATCACGGGTTCCGCCCTGCGGAACCCGGAGCCGGGCCCGGCTTCCGCTGGTCCTCGGGTCCTAGGTCCGGGTTCGGGCCAAGGCCCGATGCGGGGGCCGTGGGCCGGTGATTAGCGTGGAGTGTGTGCTGAACACTTCACCCTCGCCGTCCCCCTCCCCGTCCGCCTCTGCCACGGCCACCGCCGCCCGGCATGCTGAGGGGGTGAGCAACGACGAGTTCCGGGCCGCGATGACCCGGCTGGCCGCGGGCGTGGTCCTGGTGACCGCGCAGGAGCCGCCGCTGGACCCGGACGACCCGCTGGCGCCGGGCGGCGAGGACGTGGGCATGACCGCCACGGCGTTCGTCTCGGTGTCCCTGGACCCACCGCTGGTCCTGGTCAGCCTGCGCGAGGGTTCCCGCATGGACGATCTGCTCGCCGAGCAGCCCCTGTGGGCCGTGTCCGTGCTGACGGAGAGCCAGCGCCACATCGCCGGCCGCTTCGCCATGAAGGGCCGCATCAGCGACCGACTGCTGTTCGAGGACATCCCCTACGTCCGCGGCGAGGTCTCCGGCGCCCCACTGGTGGGCGGCGCCCTGGCCACCCTGGAACTGCGCACCGAGCAGCGGGTGCCGGCCGGTGACCACACCCTGGTCGTCGGCCGCGTCCTGACGGCCCACCTCCCCAGCGCCGACGGCGGCCCACTGATGTACTTCCGGGGCAGGTACCGGCACCTGGGCTGAGGCCGCCTCCCCGGCGAGTCCACGGGGGACGGCCGCCGGCCCGGGCGAGCCCGGAGCCGGTTGGGCCGGTATTTCGGTGGTCGGGTGCGGGGCGTCCGGTCTACGGTGCGCGCGTGACGACCTCCGATGCCGCCGTGGACGCCGGCTCCGCCGTGTCCGTGCCCCGCCTCGAAGAGATCACCGCGGGCAACCTCGATGCCGCGCTCGGCATCCGGGTCCGCCCCGACCAGGAGCACGCGGTGGCTCCGGTCGTGAAGTCCCTGGCGGAGGCCTACGTCCATCCGGGCGTCGCCTGGCCGCGTCTGATCGTCGACGGCGACCGCCCGGTGGGCTTCCTCATGGCGTTCTTCGACATCGACTGGCATCTGGACGGCGGCACGATCCGCTCGGGACTGTGGCGGCTGAACATCGACGCCGGGGCGCAGGGCCGCGGCTACGGCCGGTTCGCCGTCGAGGCGGTCGCCGCCGAGATCCGCCGCCGGGGCGGCACGCGGATGTACGTGACCTGGCATCCCGGGCCGGGCGGCCCGGAGGGCTTCTATCTGGGGCTGGGCTTTCGCACGAACGGCGAGACGAGCGGTGGGCAGACGGTGGGCGTACGGGAGCTCGCGGACGGGGAGCTCGCGGACGACACCGCCGTGTGAGCGGCGCGGCGCCGGGGGTTACGTCCAGTCCCGTCCGGAGCGGCCGCGCTTCGTCTCCGAGCGCTGCTTCTTCTCCCGCAGGCGGCGCTCGTTGATGCCGCGCGGGATACGGGTCGGTCTGCGGGCCTTGGGCGGAGGCGCGGTCGCCTCGGCGAGCAGGGCGGCGAGCCGCACGGCGGCGGCCTCGCGGTTGCGCCACTGGGAGCGGTGCTCGGAGGCGCGGACGGTGACCACCCCGTCCACGAGCCGGCCCGCCAGCCGCTTCAGGGCGCGCTGCTTCCACACCTCGGGCAGGGACTCGGTGTTCGCCAGGTCGAATCGCAGTTCGACCTGGGTGTCGCTGGTGTTGACGTGCTGTCCGCCGGGCCCCGAGGACCGCGAGAAGCGCCAGGCCAGTTCGGCCTCGGGGAGCGCGACGGAGCCGCGGATGACATAGGGACCGGACATGCCGTCCATGTTCCCGCGCCTGTCCGGTCCACGTCACGGGATTTTCCCGGGCACTCTGCCGCCCGGGTGGCGTTCGAGCCCAGGTTGGTAAAAAAGGTAAAGGACATCCGGAACCATCGGGACCCCTCTCGGCGTTCATAGAGGTGGCGGTAGCTTCGTCCGCACACGCAACGAGGGAAGGGACTCCCAAACCATGGCTGTAAGCCTCTCCAAGGGCGGCAACGTCTCGCTCACCAAGGAAGCCCCGGGCCTGACCGCCGTCACCGTGGGCCTCGGCTGGGACGTCCGCACCACCACCGGCACGGACTTCGACCTGGACGCCTCCGCGATCGCGGTGAACACGCAGGGCAAGGTGTACTCCGACGCCCACTTCGTGTTCTTCAACAACAAGCAGACCCCGGACAACACCATCGTCCACACCGGTGACAACCGCACCGGCGAGGGCTCCGGCGACGACGAGGCGATCAACGTCAACCTCGCCGCGCTCCCGGCCGACATCGACAAGGTCGTCTTCCCGGTCTCGATCTACGACGCCGAGAACCGCAGCCAGAACTTCGGCCAGGTCCGCAACGCCTACATCCGCATCGTCAACCAGGCCGGCGGCGCGGAGATCGCCCGCTACGACCTCTCGGAGGACGCGGCCACCGAGACGGCCATGGTCTTCGGCGAGCTGTACCGCAACGGCGCGGAGTGGAAGTTCCGCGCGGTCGGCCAGGGCTACGCCTCGGGCCTGGTGGGCATCGCCCAGGACTTCGGCGTCAACGTCTGACACCGGCCCACGTACGGCGGCGGGGCCCCGGCCCTCGAACGGGCGGGGCCCGCTCCCGTACCCGCGCCCGTCCCACCCCACCAGGGCGTGCGGGTGCCTCGCCCCGTCCACGCGGTCCGCGATACGTTGCACGGGTGATCATCGAGCCCCTGTCCGTCTCCCCGGACCACGGCCTGCCCGGCGAGCTGCTGACCGAACTCACCGCTCTCTACGCCTCCAACCGCGACTTCCACGCCCTCAGCGGCGAGTTCCCCGACCCGGACGACATCCGACCGGAACAGGTGGCGACCGCCCTGGCCGACGATCTGGCCGGCCCGGACGCGGAGGCGCTGCTCGCCCGCAGCGAAGGCCGTCTGGTGGGCATCGCGATCACCCTCGCCCACCATCCCGACCCGGCCGACCCTGACCCGTGGATCGGTCTGCTGATGGTGGACGCGAACGCTCAGCGGCGGGGTCACGGAAGGCGGTTGGCGGGCCTGGTCGAGGACCGCTTCCGCGCCGCGGGCCGCACCGCCGTGCGCCTCGCCGTGCTGGAGAACAATCCGCGCGGCCTCGCCTTCTGGACCGCCCTCGGCTACGAGGTCATCGGCCACCGCCCGGACCTGCAACTCCAGCGGCCCTGCGCGGTGTTGCGCAAGGAACTGGGCCGGCCCGGGTCGGCGTGAGCGCGCTGCGGCCGGGCACCATGTGCGGATGGACTGGACGACCCTGGCCGGTACGGGGCTCGGCGCGCTCGTCGGTGTCACCTCGACGCTCCTCGCCGACCGCGTGCGCTGGCGGCGCGACCTGGCCGAACGCACCCGGCAGGAGCGCAAGGAGATATACGTGACCTGCCTGACGAAGTACCGGCAGGCCTACGAGGCCATGCACACGGCCGCCGTCACGCACCGCGGGCAGCCGGGGCAGGCCCTGGAATCGGCCGTGCGGGAGGCGTTCCGGTCCTCCGGGTGCGACGAGGTGCGCGAGTCGGCGCTGATCTGCGCGCCGGAGGCCATGGCGGACGTCATCGAGGCCGTCTACACGACCCTGCGGGACCTGCTGGAGGCGTTCGCCACCGGCAGCCCGCCGTGGGACTCCGCCGAGCTCCAGGAGGAGCGGCTGAAGCACGCACGGGCCGTGTGGGCCGCCCGTGCGGCGATGCGGCGGGATCTGCGGCGGGTGTGACCGCCGCGGGCCCGGGTCAGGGACGGGCGGGCTTGCCGTCGCCGTACAGCCAGTCCTTCCAGATCTCGCTGAAGTCCTTGCCCGGGGCCTTCTTCTCGACGTACGAGGTGAAGTCGGCGGTGGTGGCGTTGCCGTGGCGGTGGGCGGCGGCCCAGCCCTGGACGATGTCGTAGAAGGCGTCGTCGCCGGCCTTCTGGCGGATCTTGTGCAGGACCATCGCGCCGCGTTCGTAGACGGGGTGGGCGGAGATGTGCGCGGCGTCGCTCGGTCTGGCCGGCGGGAAGGCCCAGAGCTCCTCGGGGTCGACGTTCTCGTCCTCGCCCCGGTAGAGCGCGTCGAAGGTCTGCTGCGCGCTCGGGCCGCCGTGGTCCTCCTCCCACAGCCACTCCGCGTACGTCGCGAAGCCCTCGTTGAGCCACATGTCCCGCCACGACGCCGGGGTGACGGAGTCGCCGAACCACTGGTGGGCGAGTTCGTGCACGAGGGTGCCGGTGCCGGGGGCGCCGGGGAAGACGGGCCGGTTCTGGGTCTCCAGGGCGTAGCCGGCGTCCTCACCGCGGTCGACGACCATGCCGGTGGAGGAGAAGGGGTACGGACCGAAGTTGTACTCCTCCCACTCGATGATCTCGGGGAGCTTCGCGAGCACCGCGCGGCTCGCCGCCTCCTGGGTGGGGTCCACGGCGGCGTACACCGGCAGGTGGTTCTTCAGCACCGAGCGAGTGATCTTGTAGTGGCCGATCGCGACCATGGCGAGGTAGCTCGCCATCGGCTCGGCGGTGTGCCAGTGGTACGTCGTCCGGTCCCCGCTGGTCGTCGTGGACTTCAACTCGCCGTTGGAGACCGCCTGGAGCCCCTTGGGCACGGTGACCTCGACGTCGTAGGCGGCCTTGTCCGAGGGGTGGTCGTTGCCGGGGAACCAGGCCATCGAGCCGACCGGTTCGCCGAGGGCCAGAGCGCCGTCTGCGGTGTACAGCCAGCCCTCCTTGGAGCCGTCGGGGTCGGTGAGGGTCCGCGGGGTGCCGGAGTAGCGGACCGTCACGCCGAACGTCTCGCCCTTGTCCAGTTCGCCGTGCGGGCGGACGGTCAGCTCCTGGCCCGCCCGCTGGAAGCGGGCGCGCCGTCCCTCGACGGTCACGCCCTGCACCGTCAGCCCCTTGAGGTCGAGGTCGAAGGCGGAGAGGTCCTTGGTGGCGCGGGCCGTGATCCGGGCCGTGCCGGTGAGCCGGCGGTGGTCCGGGTCGTAGGCGAGGGTGAGGCCGTAGTGGGTGACGTCGTACCCGCCGTTGCCCGCCTTGGGGAAGTAGGCGTCGCGCACACCGGAGCCGCCCGGGGTGCCGTGGACACCGCCGTCACAGGCGGTCAGGGCGAGGGCGAGGACGGCCGTGCCGGCGACTGCGGCTCGGGCAACCGGTGCGGATCGGTACACATGTGCGATCTTATGCGGCGGGCGTGACACCATCTGCTACGTGCTCGACATCGGCTACGCCCTCTCCAACCGCTTCCCCGATCCGCCGCAGACGGACTACCGCCGCGTGGACGTCCATGCCCTGCGCCACGACCTGTTCTGCGGCGATGTGTACCTGGCGGACACCGAGGCGGACCGGGAGGTCGCCACGGCCTGGGGCTGGGTGCCCGTGCTCGACTTCGCCTGGGCGCTGTGCGACATCGTGGAGCGGCTGGACCGGGACCCGGCCGGCTCGCGGGCGGCGCGGCCGCAGCGGGCGGAGCTGGACTTCACCGAGTCCACCGACCGGATGCTCTTCGAGCGCCGCTTCGGCTGGGTGGACATCGAGGCCGACTGGATGCCGGCCGAGGAGTCCCCGCTCACCTTCTCCCACTCCGAACTGCGCCGCGAGGCCCGGGACTTCCTGCACGACCTGATCGCCGACCTGACGGACATGCACGACGACCTGGCCGAGAACCCGGCGATCTGGACCCTCCAGGCCCGCTTCCCCCGCCTGCCGTGAGCCACGACCCCGGCCCGGGCGGCCGGTCCGCCTGCCGTCAGATCCGCGCGGTGGGCCGCTGGGCTCCGCCGAGGAGGACCAGGTCGTCGGCCGTCGTCTCGTACGGCAGCTCGCCCTGCGCGAGGTAGCGGTAGCCGATGGTCAGGCGCGGGGCGTTCAGGCGCAGGCAGTCCATCGCGTCGAAGTGCTGCGCCTCGGCGAAGACGTACCGCCCGTCCTCCCCGTCCTCCGGGTCGATGGGTATGCCGCGCAGGACCGACTCCAGCGCCGCCCGGTCCACCGGGCCGGCGGCGAGCGGCAGGAAGGCGTCCGGGTCGGCGCCCGTCGGCTCGGGCCACTCGAACCGGGGCTCGACGCTCGGCGGATCCTCTCCATCGGCCTCCGGCTCGTCGAAGTAGCCGGGGAAGGAGTCGTAGGAGTGGCACAGGTCGCCGTCCTCGTACAGCGTCATCACGAGGACGTCGGAGTCGAAGAGGTACATGCCCAGCGCGGGCGCCGCGAACAGCTTGCTCAGCGGCCCGGCGAGATCGAGCCCGGAGGTCTCCGGGTCCGGGTAGATCACCGTGTGCTCCGGTCCCGCCGGCAGCGCGTACCCCCTGACGCCCTGGCCGTCCAGAAGCGGCACGACCGCCTCGCACGCCCGCGCCACCAGCACGTTCCCGTAGAACGAACCCATTTACGTCATCCCTCCACCCGGAGCCCCAGCTCCGCCGCCAGGACCGGCGCCAGGTCGAGCAGCTGGCCGGTGCTGATCACCGCTCCCGCCAGCCGGTCCACGCCGGCCGCGATCTCCAGCGGCGCGGCCCCGCGCAGGTCCACGTCCGTGAGCGTCACCGCGCTGAGGTCCACGCCCTTCAGCGCGCAGTCCAGGAACTCGACCCGCTCCAGCCGGGCTCCCGCGAAGTCCGGCTCGACGAGGACGCAGCCCTCGAAGACGACGTCCCGCAGCTTCGCCTTGCGCAGATTCAGATAGTCGATCTTGCCGCCCCGGATCCACACCCGTTCCAGCACCGCGCCGTGCAGCTGCGTCCCGCCGAGCCGGGCGTCGGCCAGCTCCACGTCGCGCAGCGTGGACTCGGCGAGGTCGGTGCCCACGCCCCGTACGCCGGTGAGGACCGAGTCGAGCAGGCGCGCGTGTCGCAGTGACGCGTCGTCCAGCGCGCAGCCCCGCAGCGCGCAGTCCATGAAGCGGGCGCCCGCGCCGTCCTGCCCGGCGAAGTCCGTGTCCCGGAACTCCAGCCCGTCGTAGTCCCCGTCCGGTGACAGCGCGCCGCCGCCGTACGCCTCCAGCGCGGGCAGCCGCACCTCCGGCCGCCGCGCGGCCTTCACCGCACCGCGCCCGCCCGCCCCGCCGTTCGTTCTCCTCGCCATGACCTCATGCTGCACCCCACCACTGACAACGCGACTGACCTGCGCGAACACCCGCGATGTCACAAACCGGGGCGTTGGGGAGTCGTAACCGGCGAAGGCGCAAGCGACCGGAACCCGACCAGAGGGAGAGCCCACCCATGCACCGCATCACCGTCATCGGCGGCGGCCTCGCCGGGCTGACCGCGGCGATCTCCGCCGCCGAAGCGGGCGCCAAGGTCACCGTGTACGAGGCCCACCACACGCTCGGCGGACGGGCGCGGACGGCGGAGGGACCGTACCGGACGAACGACGGCCCGCACGCCCTCTACAACGGCGGCCCGCACTGGGCCTGGCTCCGCCGGCGCGACCTCATCGGGCCGCTCGGCCCGCTGCCGCCGCTGGAGGCCACCCGGCTCCGGCTGCGGCACCAGGGCGCGCTGCGCCGCACCCCGCCCTTCCCGATGCTCAAGCTGCTGCGCCGCGGACTGCCGCAGGCGCCCGTCGACGCCGACTTCCTGACCTGGGCGACCGGCATCGCGGGGGAGGAAGGGGCCCGCGCCGCCGCCCACTACAGTGCCGTCGCCCTGTTCCACCACGACCCGGGCGCGCTGTCGGCCGCCTTCGTGCAGGAGCGGCTGCGGCGCGCCACCAAGCTGCCGCCCGAGGCGCACTACCCGCGCGGCGGCTGGGCGAGCGTGGTCGACCGGATGGCCGCCCGCGCCTGGAACCTGGGCGTGCGGATGGAGACCCTGTCCCGCGTCGACACACTGCCCACCGACACCCCCGTCGTCGTCGCCACCTCCCTGGACGCCGCCCGCCGGCTCCTCCGCGACGACTCGCTGACCTGGCCCAGCGGCCGTACGGCCCTGATCGACCTGGCGGTGCGCACCCGTCGCGGCGACGCGTTCGCCGTCTCCGACCTGGACGCGCCCGGCTGGATCGAGCGCTTCACCGCGCAGGACCGCACCCTCGCCCCCGCCGGTGAGCAGCTGATCCAGGGACAGATCCCGCTCGCCCCCCACGAGTCCCGCGCCGACGGCGTCGCCCGCGCCGAGGAACTGCTCGACCTGGGCTTTCCCGGCTGGCGGGAGCGGGTGACCTGGCGGCGGGAAGCGGTCGCGAGCGGACGTACCGGGGCCGTGGACCCGCCCGGCACCAGCTGGCGCGACCGGCCGGCCGTCGACCGCGGCGACGGCGTCTACCTGGCCGGCGACCAGGTCGCCGCGCCCGGTGTCCTCTCGGAGGTCTCCTTCACCAGCGCCCTCACCGCGGTCACCCTCGCCCTCGGAGCGCCCGGCCTCGGCCGCCGCCGGGGACACCGGGGCCATGCCGACCTCAAGCAGGCTTGAGATGTGCGATTCGCCCGGTTTCGTGGTCTTCTGGCGGCATGAGTATCACCCGAAAAGGTGAGTCCTCCCCCAAACATCCCCCACACCGGCGCCAGGGAAGCCGTGCCGGTCCGTTGCTCCACAGGCACGCGGCGCACCCTCCCCGGCACGCCCGACCCGCCGACGCCCACCGCTGGTGGGCCCTTGTCGTGATCGCGCTCGCGCAGCTGATGGTCGTCCTGGACGCGACCATCGTGAACATCGCGCTCCCCTCCGCGCAGCACGCCCTGCGCATCTCCGACGGCAACCGTCAGTGGGTGGTCACCGCCTACACCCTCGCCTTCGGCGGACTGCTCCTGCTGGGCGGGCGGATCGCCGACCTGGTGGGGCGCAAGCGCACGTTCGTCATCGGGCTCGTCGGCTTCGCCGCCGCCTCGGCGCTCGGCGGCGGCGCCACGTCCTCGGGCATGCTCTTCGGCGCCCGCGCGCTGCAGGGCGCCTTCGCCGCCGTGCTCGCCCCGTCCGCGCTGTCCCTGCTGACCACGACCTTCACCGACCCGAGAGAGCGCGGGAAGGCGTTCGGCATCTACGGCGCCCTCGCGGGCAGCGGCTCGGCGATCGGCTTCATCGTCGGCGGCCTGCTGACCGAGTACCTGAACTGGCGCTGGTGCCTGTACGTCAACGTGCCCATCGCCGTCGTCGCGGTGCTCGGCGCGTGCGCCCTGCTGCACGACCGGCCGGGCGACCCGGGCGCCCGCCTGGACGTGCCGGGTGCCGTGCTGGGCTGCGGCGGACTGGTCGCCGTCGTCTACGGGTTCAGCGAGGCCCAGCCGCGCGGCTGGACCGATCCGCTGGTGCTGGCCCTGTTCGCGGCGGGGGCGGCCCTGCTCGCGGGGTTCGTGACCTGGCAGACCCGGGCGCCGAGGCCGCTGCTGCCGCTGCACGTGATCCGGGAGCGCAACCGGGCCGGCTGCTTCCTGACCATGCTGCTGGCCGTGATCGGCATGTTCGGGCTGTTCCTGTTCATGACCTACTACCTCCAGGGCATCCTCGGCTACTCGCCGCTGCGGACGGGCCTGGCCTTCCTGCCGCTGACCGCGGCGATCGTCATCGGCTCCACGCAGGTCTCGGCCCGGCTGCTGCAGCGGGTGGCACCGCGCGCCCTCATGGTCCCCGGCATGGTCCTGGCGGCGGGCGGCATGCTGCTCCTGACCCGGCTGACGGTCGCCTCGCACTACACCTCCGAGGTGCTGCCGGCGCTGCTGCTGATGGGCCTGGGCATGGGCCTGACCTTCATGCCGGTGTTCGCCACCGCGACCGCGGGCGTCGCCGTCCGGGACTCGGGCGTGACCTCGGCGACGGTGAACACCTCGCAGCAGGTGGGCGGTTCGATCGGGACCGCCCTGCTCAACACCGTCGCCACGACCAGCAGCGCCGCGTACATCGCCGCCCACCTGCACAGCCCGGCGGACCGGGCCCGGGTGGTACCGGAGGGTGTGGTGCACGGCTACACCGTCGCCATCTGGTGGGCCGCCGCCGTCATGCTCCTGGCCGGTCTGGTCGCGGGCCTGATGGTGAACGCGCGGGCGCCCGGGAACACACGTCCGGCGCGGGAGGCCGTACCCGAGTCGGTGGTCTGACCGGCGCCGAAGACCCGCGAGGGGCGAGGGAGGGTCCCGAGTCGCACTCGGGACCCTCCCGCCGCGCTACCGGCACCGCACGACCGGCGGACGCCGCGGTCAGCGCAGGCGTCGCGAATCGATCGCCCAGATGCCCCGCCCGTGCGTGGCCGCGTACAGCAGTCCGTCCGGGCCGGTGCGCAGCTGCATGACCGCGGTCGTCGGCAGGTTGCCGCCCGCCACCTGCCAGCCGTGCGACCTCGGCGTCCGGACCAGGACACCGAGGTCGGTGCCCAGCACCACCGTCCCGCCCGGCAGCAGCGCCACCGAGTTCGCCGGGATGTCCGGCAGGTTGCCGGAGACGTCCTTCCAGGTCACTCCCCCGTCCCGGGTCTCGAACAGGTGACCGACACCCGCGCCGGGGCCCTCGGTCCACTTGCGGGAGAAGCCGTTCACGGCGAGGAGCACGTGGTTCGCGTCGGCCGGGTCGATCGCCAGCCCCGACAGGTACCGGTTCGGGACGGTCCCGTCCACCGGCAGGGTCAGCTCGTGCCAGCCCGTGCCGTCGGCGTTGCCGACCGCGATGCCCCGCGCGAAGCCCTGGTTGTTGCAGGGCCCGCACCAGGCCGCGTACACCTTGCCCCCGGAGGAGGCGACGGCCGTGGCGGTGCGGCCCTCACCGAGGTCGTACGCCCCGGACCACTCGCTGCCGCTGCGGATCGCCCACCCCTTGGTGTTGACCCACACGTGCCGGCCGCCCGCGACCCAGGTGTTCTTGTCCTTGATGTCGGCGTTCAGCGGGGCGATGAAGCGGGCCTCGCCGGTCGCGTTGTCGGGCGGTGCCACGGACCAGGTGGTCGCCTTGGCCGGGTCGGTGGACCAGGAGCCGTCGTTCACCGCGCAGTTCTGGGTGACCGACACCGCCAGGTAGACGTACTCCTGCGCGGTGTTGCAGCCGTTGGCCGGGTCGGTGATCGTGTCGCCGCCGTCGCCGCCGAAGTTCGAGCCCATCACGCGGTCGTGCGGGCGCAGGATCGACTGGCCGTTGTCCTGGAGGCCGCCGGTGACGTCGACGCCCCGGCCGGCCGGGTCGGTGCCGACGCCGACCGAGTAGTACTGGAGGGCGTCCATCGTGCCGTCGTTGAGCGAGGTCCAGTCGGTGGCGTGGCCCTCGGCGTCGGCGCTGCCGTTCAGCGGGCGGCGGTAGGCGCCTCCGTCGTCGCCGACGACGACGTAGGAGCGGCCGTGGTCGCTGCCGATCGCCACGGCGTGCTGGTCGGCGTGGACGGTGGGCGGGCAGGATCCGGACTGCCTGGACGGGTCGATGGACCAGCACTTGAAGCCGAAGTTCCAGTACGGTCCGGGGACCGTCCAGGACGTGCCGCCGTCCTTCGTCTCGAAGACCTCCTCCAGACCCGCGTAGACGTGGTCGGGGTTCTTCGGGTCGACGGCGAGGAACTCGTTGTACCAGGCCTGGATGCCCGGCTGGTATCCGTCGCCGGTCAGCGCCGAGCCGGAGTCGCGCAGCTGCTTGTAGTCGGCGATCCTCGTCCACGGCCCGGTCGGCGAGCCGGACTTCGAGACGAAGACGCCTTCCAGGCCGCTGTCGGGGTTCTCGTTCGTCTGCTCGGGCGACTGGTCGATCGCGTAGTAGCGGGAGCCGTCCGCGCTGCGCGCGAAGGTGACGTTGCCGACGTCCGCGCTGTCGCTCGGCAGGTCACCGAGCCCGGTCAGCCGCTGCCAGCCGTTCTTGCCCTTGCTGTAGAAGCCGTTGTAGTCGTCGCCGCCGCGCCAGCCGACCGCGAGGACGACCTTGTCCGGGTCCTTGGGGTCGACGGCGATGTCGTTGGCGATGTTCTTGTACGCGGCGTCCGGGTCGGCCGCCTTCGCACCGCCGGGCAGATAGTCCGGGTTGGGGGCGAACTCCAGCTTCCACGGGCCCTTCAGCGTCCGCGTCGAGTGGCTCCACACACCCCGCGTGGTCGCCGCCCACACCTTGTCGCCGGCGAACCGCAGCGCGTGGATCGACGTCGACTCCAGCTCGTCGCCGCCGACCCGGTCGCGCCGGCCGAAGCTGCCGTGCCGCGGGTCGTCCAGGACGTAGACGCCGGTGCCGAGGAACGCGGTGGAGCTGGTGTTGGCCTCACCGGTGGCGTACCAGAGCCGGCCGCGGCCGTCGAGCTCCAGGTCGCCGGTGGACAGCGCCGGGAGCCGGTCGGAGATCTCGGTCCAGTGGCCGCCGCCGGTGCGGGAGCGGAAGACGCCGCCGTTGGCCGAACCGGCGTACACATAGCCGTGGTCGTCGGCGGCCAGCCCGGTGACCCGGCCGGTGACCCGGCCCGCACCACCGCTGGAGTTGGAGTTGACGTCCCGGTAGCGGGGGTCGTCGGAGTCGTAGGGAAGCCGGGTGACGTCCCGCCAGCTGCCGCCGGTGTGCGGCAGGTTCCGCAGCGACTCGTAGGCCGCTCCGTACGCGCCCGGCGCCACGATGCCGGGCGAGGTGCGGGCCTCGGCGTACTGGTCGGCCTGCTCGGCGATCTCCTCGCCCTCGCCGCCGTCGTCGTCGCCGCCGTCCTCGGCGAAGGGTGACACCCCCTGGTCCCGCTCGTGCAGCTGGGCCTGGTGGCGCAGGGCGCGGACACCGAAGGAATCGGTGCCGCGTCCCGCCGCCTGGGCCTGAGTGATGGTCAGTCCTAGTGCGGCGGTGGTGACGAGTACCGCCGCCGTGCGTCTTCTGTGCCGGCTTGTGGCCGCCATGAAGTGCCCTCCCCTGGGAGCCGTGGCGTAGGTGAACACACATACGGCACACAGCTTCTTGGGAACGGCAGCGACAGGAGGTGCTCGTGACGGCAATCAAGGCGTAAAGATTCCGCCGGGCCGTCCGAGCCGTGCGGGGAAAGGTGTTTGACGAGTCGTCAGTGCCGTCCGGCCACGCGGTCGGCGATCCGGGCCAGCCGGGAGGAGCGGGCGCGGTGGGTGAGCGCCTCGCGGCGGTCGGCCGTGCGGTAGGTGGCGTACATGCCCTGCACACCCAGCCAGCGCAGCGGCTCCGGCTCCCACCTGCGCACCTTGTGGTTCACCCAGGGCAGGTCGGTCAGCTCGGTGCGGCCGCCCTGCCCGGAGTCCTGCTGGACCAGGTCGCGCAGGGTGCGGGCGGCGAGGTTGGTGGTGGCCACGCCCGAGCCGACGTAGCCGCCGGCCCAGCCCAGGCCCGTCGCACGGTCCAGGGTGACGGTCGCGCACCAGTCGCGCGGCACCCCGAGGACCCCGGACCAGGCGTGCGCGATCCGCACCCCGGCCAGGGCGGGGAAGAAGCCGACGAGGATGTCCCGCAGCGCCTCAACCGTCTCCCGCTGGGTGCGGCCGTCGTTGTCGGTGCGTGAGCCGAAACGGTACGGCACTCCGCGCCCGCCGAGCGCGATCCTGCCGTCGGCGGTGCGCTGGGCGTACATGTAGGCGTGCGCCATGTCGCCGAGCGTCTCGCGGCCCGACCAGCCGATCGCCTCCCACTGCCCCTCGCTCAGCGGCTCGGTCGCGATCATCGAGGAGTTCATGGGCAGCCAGGTGCGCCGCTGGCCCTTGAGGGAGGCCGTGAAGCCCTCGGTGCAGCGCAGCACGTAGGGGGCGCGGACGGTGCCGTACGGGGTGACCGCGTGCTTGGGGCGGATCTCCGTGACCGGTGTCGCCTCGTGGATGGTCACCCCGAGCGCCTCCACGGCCGCCGCGAGGCCCTTGACCAGCTTCGCCGGGTTCAGCCGGGCGCCGTGCGGGGTCCAGGTGGAGCCCACCGCGTCGGCGACCCGGATCCGCTCGGCGGTCTCCCGGGCGCCGTACAGCTCGCGGTCCTTCTCGCCGTAGCCCAGCTCGTGCTCGTGGAAGGCCTTCAGACGGGCCAGCTGGGCGGGGGTGCGGGCCACTTCCAGCACGCCGCCCTTGTGGACGTCCGCCTCGACACCCTCCTCGGCGGCGACGCGGATCACCTCGTCCACGGTGTCGTTCATGGCCCGCTGGAGGCGTACGGCGGCCTCGTGGCCGTGCAGCCTCGCGTACCGGTCGCGGCCGGCGACACCGTTGTAGAGCCAGCCGCCGTTGCGGCCGGAGGCGCCGTAACCGCAGAACTTCTGCTCCAGGACGGTGATCCGCAGGAAGGGCGCCGCCCTCTTCAGGTAGTACGCCGTCCACAGCCCTGTGTACCCGCCGCCGACGATCACCACGTCGGCGCTCGCGTCCCCGGTCAGCGGCTCCCGCACCGCCGGGAGGCCGTCGTCCGCGAACCAGAAGGAGATACCGCCGTTCACCGTGCCGCCGTTCACGATGCCGCCGCCCGCGGCACTTGCCGAGCTGCTCATGGGCGGGACGTTAACCTCTGGGAGCCGTCGGTGTCTCCTTCGGATTCCGTGCTTTTCCGCGCTCGTCCGCGGCCCGGGACCAGCGGGAAGCAGGCCAGTCCGATCAGTACGGAGGTGAAGTGCCCGAGATCGGTGAAGGTGCGCCCGGTCAGCAGCGGCACCCCGAAGTAGACGAGCGCGGCGACGGCGTACAGGTACCGCCAGGGACGCGGGAACCCGTACGTCAGCACCCCCACCACCCCCGCGAACGCGTAACTCACGCCGATGTCGAGCGTGTTGACGGCCGACTCCGGGGCCATGCCGCGCCGGATCGCCCACAGCAGCGCGCCCTCGCTGATCAGCGTGGCCAGCACGTGCGCGGCCGCGCACACCAGCAGCCAGCGCAGCGTGCCCAGCCGGCGCTCGGCCTGCGCGTGGAAGACCGTGTACAGGGCCACGTACGGCACCCACCGGCCGCTCGGGATCCACATCGCGCTGGCGAAGAGCACCCGCACCGGGTTGTCCGACAGCTCATGAAGGTTCGTCGAACGCTGCCGCAGGAAGTCCTCCTCGAACTGAGGCGACATGTGGTGCAGGGCGACGGTGGTGAGGAACAGGATCAGCAGCCAGACGTACGTCCCCGGGGCGCTGCGGACGTATTCCGCCACCGCCCGGAACCCGCGCCGAAACCGGATGACCCCGTTCACACGCGCCAGTATGGTCGGGAAGGTGATCGAGGTGCCCGCCGAGCTGGCCGCTTCTCAGGAGAAATTCAACGGGGCGGCGGGCCGGGCGTTCGTCGCCGGCCTGCCGCGGCGGGCGGCCGGTTTCCTGCGGCGCTGGGAGCTGCGCGTCGACGGCCCGCCGATGTACGGGGTGTGCGCGCTGGTCCTTCCGGTGGTCCGCGCCGACCGCACACCGGCCGCGCTCAAGCTCCAGCTCCTGGACGAGGAGAGCGCGGGTGAGCCGGTGGCGCTGCGGGTGTGGGACGGCGACGGTGCCGTACGGCTGCTGGAGCACGACGAGCCCACCGGCACGCTGCTGCTGGAGCGGCTGGACTCCTCCCGTGCGCTGACGCATGTGCCGGACACCCGTGAGGCCGTCGCGGTCATCGGCGACCTGCTGGCCCGGCTGACCTCCGTGGCCGCCCCGGCGGGGATACGCCGGCTGGGTGACATCGCACGGGGCATGCTGGAGCGGACGCCACGGGCCCTGGAACGCGTCCCGGACCCCGCGGACCGCCGGCTGCTCGCGGACTGCGCGGCGGCGGTACGGGAGCTCGCCGCGGAACCGGGCGACCGGCTGCTGCACTGGGACCTGCACTACGGCAACGTCCTCGCCGCCGGGCGCGGGGCCGAGGGCGGCTCGCGCGCGCCCTGGCTGGCCATCGACCCCAAGCCGCTGGCCGGCGACCCCGGTTTCGAACTGTTCCCGGCGCTGTGGAACCGCTACGACCCCGCCGAGACCGTCCGGCGCTTCGGCGCGCTGACCGGCGCGCTGGGGCTGGACCGGGAGCGGGCCCGCGCCTGGACGCTGGGCCGGGTGCTCCAGAACTGCCTGTGGGAGCTCGAGGACGGCCGGCCCGCGCGGGCCACGGACCTGGAGATCGGCCGAGCCCTGCGCGCCTGACCGCACTCGACCGCGCCTGACCACACTCGGCCGCGCCTGACCGCACGTGACCGCGCCCGCGACACGCCCTCGGACGGCCCACCCCCCAGTCCGGCGGCTTATCGGGTCATAGCGTACAGAATATGAAGAAACGCTACATCGCCTTGCTCGTGAGTTCGGCAGCGCTCGTCGCCTCCTGTGTCGCCGCCGCGTCTCCGGAGTCGGGGGGGCAGCGGACGCACACGGTGCACCCCGGAGAGTCGATTCAGAAGGCGGTGGACTCCGCCAAGTCGGGCGACACCGTGCTCGTGCTGCCCGGCACCTACCACCAGAGCGTCAAGGTGACGACGCCCGGCCTGATCCTGCGCGGCATGGGCAACGCCACCGTCCTCAAGCCGGCGACGAAGGCAGCGGACGACTGCGGCAAGCGCGGCAACGGCATCTGCGTGACCGGCTCCAAGACCAAGCTGCTCAAGGGTGTCACGGTCTCCGATCTCAAGGTGACCGGGTTCTCCCGCGCCGGAGTGATCGCCGTGGGCACCGACGGGCTGACCGTACGGCGCGTCACCGCCGAGAAGAACGCCGTGTGGGGACTCGCCGAGGAGCGCTCCGAGCACAGCGCGTACCGGGAGAACACCGTCCGCGACAGCGGGGACGCGGGCATCTTCCTGGCCAACACGATCACCGCCGAACAGGGCGCCACCGACACCAGGGGCACGCTGCTCACCGGCAACCGCGTGGAGAACAACCGGATCGGCGTCACCGTCCGCCGGCTGCGGAACCTGACCGTCACCGCCAACAACGTCACCGGCAACTGCGCGGGCGTCTTCGTCGTCGGCGACGAGAACAAGCCGAAGGCGGGCGCGCTGACCGTGCGCGGCAACCGGGTCGTGAAGAACAACAAGTACTGCGCCAAGACCGAGCGGCTGCCCTTCCTCCAGGGCTCGGGCATCGTCCTGACCGGCGTGGAGAAGACCGACGTCACCGGCAACGTGGTGACCGGCAACTCCGGCACCTCGCCCCTGTCGGGCGGCATCGTGCTCTTCAAGAGCTTCGTCGGGGCCACCAACGACAACAACCGGATCCGGGACAACTCGCTGCGCGACAACTCCCCCGCCGACCTGGTCGACCAGGAGACCGCCAAGCGCGGCAACACCTTCGCCCACAACTTCTGCCGGGCGTCCAAGCCGGCCGGGCTCTGCTGAGCCGCACCCCGCAGACCCCGCGCCGTCACCCGTAGCCCCCCGCACACCCTTCGCGGGACCGAGAAGCCAGAAGGAAGGAAGGCGGCATGACGACCGCTCACACCGCCCCACCGCCGTCCATGCGGCTCAGGGAGCTCGCGTTCGGCGCGGCCTGTGCCGCCGCCCTCCGCGCCGCCGCCCGGCTGGGCGTCGCCGACGCCCTCGGGGACGCCCCCGCCACCGTGGAGGACCTCGCCGCCGCGGTGAAGACCGAACCCAAGCCGCTGCGCCGCCTGCTGCGGGCGCTGACCTGCTACGGCCTCTTCACCGAGCGCCCGGACGGCACCTTCGCGCACACCGACATGTCCCGGCTGCTGCGCGAGGACGACCCCCACAGCCTGCGCAACATCTGCCTGTGGTGCACCGAGCCGTGGACCTGGGACGCCTGGCCGAAGCTGGACGAGGCGGTCCGCACCGGCCACAACGTGGTCGAGGACCTGTACGGCAAGGAGTTCTTCGTCTACCTCAACGAGGACGCCCCCGAGTCGGCGGACGTCTTCAACCGGGCCATGACCACCTCCAGCAAGCAGTCCGCCCGGGACGTGGCCGAGCTCCTGGACCTGTCCGGGGCCGCCTCGGTCGCCGACATCGGCGGCGGCCAGGGGCACGTGGTGGCCTGCCTGCTGGAGAAGTACCCGCACATGCACGGCACCCTGATGGACCTGCCGCGTGTGGTGGACCACGCCGACCCGCGGCTGCTGCCGGGCGGCGCCCTCGCCGACCGGGTGAGCATCGTGGCCGGTGACTGCCGCGAGGCCGTCCCGGTCCGGGCCGACGCCTACATCATCAAGAACATCCTGGAGTGGGACGACGACTCCACGGCCCGCTGTCTGCGCAACGTCATGGAGGCGGGCGGTCCCAAGGCGCGGGTGGTGGTCATCGAGAACCTCGTCGACGACACCCCGTCGATGCGGTTCAGCACCGCCATGGACCTGCTGCTGCTGCTCAACGTCGGCGGCGCCAAGCACACCACCGACTCCATGGTGAGCCGTCTTGAGGCGGCGGGCCTGGTCATCGACGACATCAGCCCCGTCAACCCCTACCTGCACGCCTTCGACTGCACCGTGCCCGCCTGACCGGCGGCACCACCCCCGGCGACGGCCGCCGGGCCCGCGGCATCGCGGGTCCGGCGGCCGTTGTCCGTCCGTCGTACGACGGCGTCAGCCCTGGCCGTCGCGCTCCCAGACGTAGAAGCGATGCGCCATGGCGTCCTTCGGCGAGCGCCATGTCTCGGGGTCGTACGCGCTGACGTACGCCGACAGCCGCTCGCTGATGCCCCGGAACTCGGGGTGGCCCGCCACCTTGGCGATGGCCGGGCCCGGGTCCCGGTCGGCCTCGACGAGGTGCATGTACACATCGCCGAACTGGAAGAGGCTGCGCCGGGTGACGCCGACCAGGTGCGGCAGCTCCCCCCGGTCGGACTCCTCGAAGATCTTCGCGATGTCCGGGGCCGACCCCGGGGCCATCCGGGCCACGATCAGGGCCTGGTGCATGAACGTTTCTCCTGTCGTCCGGTGCGGTTCGGTCGTCATCCGGTGCGGTTCGGTCGTCGTCCGGTGCGGCTCAGTCGGTGGTCAGGGCCGGCTCGGGCCGGCGTCCCGCGGCGGCCTTCTCGATCTTGTCGCGGATGAGGGCCATCTGGACCTTGGAGTTCTTGTTGATGTTGTCGGTCATCCAGTCGTCGTCGACCGGCGCCTCGGGCTTCATCGCGAAGTCCTGGGTCCACACCATCCGGGTGCCGGCGGGCACCTCCTCGTACCGCCACCGGATGTTCATGTACTCGAAGGGACCGGTCTCCACCCGCCGGGCGGTGACGGTCAGCGTGTCCCGGTCCGGCTCCCGCTCGGAGACCCAGCTCCAGACCGTGCCGTTCTCGTCGGGATGCATGGTCAGCCGGAAGGTGCACTTCTTCCCCTGCTGGGACAGGATCTCGGCGGAGGCGTACTCGCTGAACAGCTGCGGCCACTTCTCCACGTCGTTGGTCATGTCCCAGACCAGGTCCACCGGTGCGGCGATGGTGATCTCGTTCTCGGTGTGTCCGGCCATCTCTACGCTCCTGCCAGAAGGGTGCTGTTGACGAGGTCGAGGAACTTCCGGGGCGTCTTGCAGCGCTCCGCGTCGGGCGGCATCGGCAGGCCGTGCCGGTTCTCCAGTTCGCCCACGATGCCGAGCAGCCCGAGCGAGTCGATGCCGAGCTCCTCGAAGCCGGTGTCGGGCCGGTCCGCCAGCTCCTGCGGGCTGACGGTGATACCGGCCGCCTTCTTCATGAGTTCGGACAGTTCTTCCACGGTGATTCGGTCACTCATGCGGTTCCTCTCCTTGTTGCTCCCGGCCGCCCCCGATCGGTTCGGCGGCGTCCGGTCTCCCCCGCCGCCCCGCTACGGGGCGGCGGTAGTCGGGCTCACTCGTCCCCGGCGCCGTGCCGCAGCACCAGCGCCGAGTTCGAGCCCATGAGTCCCCGGCTGAGAACCAGCGCCGTACGCACCCGCGCTGCGCGGGCACCGCCGGTCACCAGGTCGAGGTCATGGCAGATGTCGTCGACGTTCGGGGTGGGCGGGATCAGCCCGTGCTCCATCGCGAGCACGGCCGCCGCCGTGTCCAGCACCGGTGCCGCGCAGTACGCCCGGCCCGTGCCCGTCTTGGGCGCCGTCACCGGCACCCGCCGGCCGTGGGCGCCCAGCGCGTCGGCGATGGCCTGGGCCTCCGCCCGGTCCGCCTCGGGCACACCGAGGGCGTCGGCGAAGACGACGTCGACCTCCTCCGGGGCGCAGCCGGCCTCCGCCAGGGCCCCGCGGATCGCCTCCGCCAGCCCCTGCCGGGACAGCTCCCAGCGGGACGCGCCGGTGAAGGTCGCCGCGTGCCCGGCGACGGTGGCCCGCACGGGCACACCCCGCTCCCGGGCCGCACCCGCCTCCTCCACCACGAGCATCGCGCCGCCCTCGGCGGGCACGAACCCGCACGCCGCCTCGGTGAACGGCCGGTACGCGCGCCGCGGGTCCGTCACCGCGCTCAGCTCCGGATAACCGAGCTGGCACACCATCGAGTACGGGGCCAGCGGCGCCTCGGTCGCACCGGCCACTATCGCGTCCGTGCCGCGCCGCACCGCCCGTGCCGCGTGCGCCAGGGCGTCCACACCGCCCGCCTCGTCGGCGGCCACCACCGAACAAGGCCCCTTGAAGCCCCGCCGGATGGAGATCTGGCCGGTGCTGGCGGCATAGAACCAGGCGATCGACTGCCAGGGACCCACATAGCGGCGGCCCTGGCCCCACAGCTTCTGCAGCTCCCGCTGGCCGAACTCGCCGCCACCGGACCCGGCCGCCGTCACCACGCCCGCCGCGAACGGCGCCGCCTCGGTGTCGGAGCGGCCCAGCCGGGCGTCCTCCAGGGCCGCGTCGGCCGCGGCCATCGCGAAGTGCGTGAACCGGTCGGTCTGGACGAGCAGGCGCTCCTCGACCGCCGCCGCCGGGTCGAAGGACCGCACCTCGCCGGCCACCTTCAGCGGCAGGTGCTCACAGCCCTCCCGGGTCACCCGGTCCAGGACGCTCACGCCCTCCTGAGTGGCCTTCCAGAAGGTCTCGGTACTCGTTCCGTTGGGCGCCACGACACCGATACCGGTGACGGCCGCCCGCCGTTGACGGGGTGCGCTCATCGTGCCTTCTCCCTCGGCCGGGTCAGGATCACCGCGGACTGGAAACCGCCGAACCCGCTGCCCACGGAGAGCACCGCGTCCAGCTTCCGCTCACGCGCCACCCGCGGGACGTAGTCCAGGTCGCACTCGGGGTCGGGCGTCTCGTAGTTCGCGGTCGGCGGGACCGCCTGGTGGGCCAGCGCCAGCACGCACGCCACCACCTCGATCGCCCCGATCGCCCCCAGTGAGTGCCCCACCATCGACTTGATGGAGCTCATGGGCGTGTCGTAGGCGTGCCGGCCCAGCGCCCGCTTCACCGCGGCCGTCTCGTGCCGGTCGTTCTGACGGGTGCCGGAGCCGTGCGCGTTGACATAGTCGATCGCGGTGCCGTCCAGCCGGGCGTGGGCGAGGGCGGCCTCGATCGCCCGCGCCATCTCCAGGCCCTCACTGGTCAGACCGGTCATGTGGTAGGCGTTGCCGAAGGTGGCGTAGCCGCTCAACTCGCAGTAGACGTGGGCGCCCCGGGCCCTGGCGTGCTCCAGTTCCTCCAGCACCAGCACCGCGCCGCCCTCGCCCATGACGAACCCGTCACGGTCGTTGTCGAAGGGCCGGGAGGCGTGCGCCGGGTCGTCGTTGTTCGGGGACGTGGCCTTGATCGCGTCGAAGCACGCCATCGTGATCGGGGATATCGGCGAGTCCGACGCGCCGGCTATGCAGATGTCGGCCCGGCCCTCCTCCACGGTGTGCAGGGCGTACCCGACGGCGTCCAGGCCGGAGGTGCAGCCCGTGGAGACCGTCTGCACCGGCCCGCGCACCCCGAACCGCTCGGCCACCGTCGAGGCCAGGGTGCTCGGCGTGAACGCCCGCTCCAGATGGGGCCGGGCCCGCTCGTGGTCCACGTCCCAGCGCTCACCGCCGTGGCTGACCAGCACGTAGTCGTTCTCCAGCCGCGTGGTGCCGCCCACCGCGGTGCCCAGGGAGACCCCGATCCGCCAGGGATTCTCCCCGGCGAGGTCCAGCCCCGAGTCCCGTACCGCCTCCGCCCCGGCGACCAGCGCGAACTGTATGTACCGGTCGCAGCGCGCCACCTGCTCCTCGTCCAGCCCCAGGGCCGCCGGATCGAAGTCGCACTCGGCGGCTATCCGGGACCGCAGACCGGCCGGGTCGAAGAAGGTGATGCCCCGCGTCGCGGTGCGCCCGTTCGCCAGCAGGTCCCAGAACGCGCGGACGCCGATCCCGCCCGGCGCCACGATGCCTATGCCCGTGACCGCGACCCTCCTGGTCATGACCGGACCTCTGCCGTATCGGACTCCTGACCGGCCGCCTCGGCCTGTCCGGCCCCGGCCCCGGCCGCGACCGGAACCGTCTCCGTGCCCTCGGTGTCCACATGGCCCAGCTGCGGGCGCGGCGCCAGCGGCCCGAGGTGGAACACGATCCGCGCCTCCACCTTGCCCACGTTGCGGAACCGGTGCCGCATGTAGGCCGGGATCATCAGACCCTGTTCCGGCCGCAGCGCATGCGGGTCGCCGTCCAGGTCCACCTCCAGATCACCGCAGACGACGTACACGAACTCCTCGGAGTAGGGGTGGTAGTGCTCACCGATGCGGTCGCCGGGCTGCACGATGGCCACGCCCATGAAGCCGCTGGTGGAGCCGACCGTGGCCGGGGTGAGCATGGCGCGCAGATCGCCTCCGCGCCTGACGTTGGGCTCGACCTCGCTGAGATCCACGATTCTGGGTCGGGGTTTGATCACGTCGTCCTCCGGTGGTGTGGTACGTCGGCTTGCGTCGGCGTCGGCCTGCGTCGGCGTCGGTGCCGGCTCGCGCCGGGCCGCGCGGACTCAGGCGTCCGGCGCGGACCGGCGGTCGGTGATGAGGTCCATGCGGGCGAGGGTGAGCAGCCGGGCCAGGTCGCCGTCCTTCTTCGCGGCGCCCTCGTCGAGCAGCGTCGTCAGCTCCGCCACCTGCGCGGCGTCCGGCAGCCCCAGCGCGGCCGCCGGGTCGGCGTCCAGACCGCCCCGGACGTCGATGAGCCGTACGACCACGTCGTCCCGCTCGTAGACCGTGCTCTGGAGCACCGGGCTGCGCGGATCGTCCGCGGCACGCTCGTCCTGCCGCGCCAGCAGCTCGGCCAGCCGCATGCCCATGCCCGTCCGCGCCGGGTAGTACAGGGCGTGCCGCTGGGCCTGCTCGATGTCCTGACCGCTCGTCACGTGATGCACGGCCGGCAGCGCCGCCCGGGTGAAGAACACCCGTACGGACTCCTGGTCGTGGAAGTCCCGGTGCTGCTCCAGATACGGGTTGATGGCCTCCTCGACGGCGCGGATCTCCGGCTGCCGGGCCACGTGCCGCAGCGCCGCCAGCAGGTCGCCGCGGACCTCGATGGCGCGCACGACCCGGTTGCCGTGCATGAACAGCGAGGTGCGGCACAGCCGGGTGGTGTCGTCGACCCGCGCCTCGGGCGACTTGTAGTTCGCGAGCAGCTCGGCGACCTTGCGCTCGCTGCCCGGCTTCACGGTGAAGGTGAGCGCGTGCCGGATCACCCCGTCGCCGATCCGCGGCGAGGCCTGGAGCCGCCGCTCGCCGGACGCGGACCGCGCCTCCTCGCCGCCCGTCTCCCGGACGATGTGGAAGCGCAGCGACCGGGTGTCCCGGATGCAGCTGTGCATCGGCTCCACCATCCGCACGTGCTCCTCGCTGTTCACCCAGGCGAGGAACGGCGGCGCGCTCTCCCACTCGCTGGTGATGAGCCACTGGGAGGGGTTCTCGATCGACTGGCACAGCTGGTCGCTGACGTGCCCGGGCACGGACGCGACCTGCTTGCCCATCTCCTCGTACGCCTCCAGGAACTGCTGCTGGGCGCCGTCGTAGACGTCCACCAGCAGCACGACCCGGAGCCGGGAACCGTCGAAGACGGACTGGGACACACGTTTCGAGGCCTGCTGCTCGGTCGGATCTGAAACACGCTCAGAGATGGCGGTCATCTGCGTACGTCTCCTTGACGGGGGCTCGGCGGTCTGCGGTGAACGGACGGAGAGTCGGAGGGAAGGCGAGCGCCGCGCCGCGGATGACGCGACGTCAGCGTGATCTCGATCCTGTGCCGGGTGCGATCCGCGCGCGACTCGTGTGCACCACGTGGGTGATCACACGGGTGATTGAGCCCGCGAACGCACGCGGACCGGTCCCCCACCGGGCATGGAACTTCCGACGCGCCCGCGGACACGGACCCCGCGCCCCGCCCCTCACACACACCGCACCCCGCACCCCCGCCCTGGAGGCATCGATGCACCAAGAAGCCGACCACCGGGTACCCGTCCTCATCGTCGGCGGCTCCCTGGTGGGCCTGTCCACCTCGCTGTTCCTCGGCCGCCTCGGCGTGCCGCACATGCTGGTCGAACGGCACTCCGGCACCTCCATCCACCCACGCGGACGCGGCAACAACGTACGGACGATGGAGCTGTACCGGGTGGCCGGCATCGAGCCGGCCATCAAGACCGCGGCATCGCTCCTCGCCGACAACCACGGCATCCTCCAGACCCCGACGCTGGTCGGAGACGCCGGCGAATGGCTGTTCAAGCACATCGACCCGGGCGGCGGCATCGCGCGCTTCAGCCCCACCGGCTGGTGCCTGTGCAGCCAGAACGACCTGGAACCCGTCCTGCTGGAGAGCGCCCGCGCACTCGGTCCGGGCGACCTGCGCTACTCCCACGAGATGGAAGGCTTCGAACAGGACGGCGAGGCGGTCACCGCGGTCGTACGCGACCGCGCCACCGACGAGCGCTACACCGTCCGCGCCGACTACCTCGTCGCCGCCGACGGTCCGCGCAGCCCGGTCCGCCGCGCCCTCGGCATCGGCCAGACCGGCCCCGGCGACCTGTTCGCCAACGTCAGCGTCACCTTCCGCTCCAAACTCCTCGCCGACGTCGTCGGCGAGCGCCGCTTCATCTGCTGCTACCTCACCCATCCGGACGCCGACGGCGCCCTGCTCCCCGTCGACAACAAGGAGCACTGGGTCTTCCACGCCCCCTGGCACCCCGAACACGGCGAAACCCTCGACGAGTTCACCGAGGAACGCCTCCAGCGCCACATCCGCCGCGCCATCGGCGCCCCCGACCTCGACGTCGAGATCACCGGTAAGGCCTCCTGGCGCGCCGCCGAACGCGTCGCCGACCGCTACCGCGCCGGCCGTGTCCTGCTCGCCGGGGACTCCGCGCACGAAATGTCCCCCACCGGCGCCTTCGGCTCCAACACCGGCATCCAGGACGCCCACAACCTCGCCTGGAAACTCGCCGCCGTCCTCGACGGCTGGGCCGGCCCCGGCCTGCTGGACACCTACGACACCGAGCGCCGCCCGGTGGCCCTGGCGACCAGCGCCCGCGCCTCCGCCCGCTCCGTCGAGCACAGCCACCCCGGCTTCGCCCCCGCGCCCGGTGTCGGCGGCGGCAAGCGCGGCGGGATCCTGGGCGTCGTCCTCGGATACCGCTACCCGCACGGCGCGGTCGTCGGCGCCGCCCCCGGCCAGGAGGTCGTCCCCGAGGGCATGCGCCTGACCGGCGAACCGGGCAGCCGCGCACCCCACATGTGGCTGCGCCGCGACGGCGAGCGCGTCTCGACCCTCGACCTGTACGAACGCTCCCTGGTCCTCCTCAGCGACGCCCGCTCGGGGGCGGGCTGGCACGCGGCGGCCCGGCGGATCGCCGAGGACACGGGCGTACGCCTGGTCCCGTACCGCATCGGGGCGGACGCCGGCGCCGACCTCGTGTACGACACCCAGGGCGCCGAGGGCGAGGAGGCACCCGACTGGGCGCGCACCCACGGCACCACGGCCGACGGCGCGGTCCTGGTCCGCCCGGACGGCTTCGTGGCCTGGCGCACGGCGAGCGCCGTACCCGACCCGGAGCGGGTGCTGCGGGAGGTCCTGGCGACGCTGCTGCGCACCCCCTGACCTCGCGGGACACCGAAATGCCGCCCGCGCCCCGGGACGCGGGCGGCCGCCGACCCAGAAGTGCACGAGGAGTGGAGGAGCCGTGGGCAGCCTGGTCGTCGTGGGAGTGGACGGCTCGTCGTCGAGCAACGCCGCGGTGGTACAGGCCGCCCGGGAAGCCCGGCGGCGCTCCGCGAAGCTCCGGGTGGTGCACGCCTTCAGCTGGCCGGTGGGGCCCATGTACGCGCCGCTGGACCCGTCGCCGCTCAACCACCTGGCGCACGACGCCGCACAGCTCGCCCGGAGCGTGGCGCCCGGCGTGGAGGTCACCGGCACCGTGATGATCGGCGGTGCGGTGTCGGTGCTGGAGGCCGAGTCGCGAGCCGCGGACCTCGTGGTCGTCGGCAGCCGGGGCATGGGGGGCTTCATCGGCATGCTGCTGGGTTCGACGGCGGTGTCCCTGGCCGCCCATGGCGAGTGCCCGGTGATGGTGGTCCGCGAGGAAACGGATCACACCGGGCCCATCCTGCTGGGAGTCGACGGCTCCCCGCACGGCGAGGCCGCGATCGAGTTCGCCTTCGCCGAGGCGGCACTGCGCAAGACCGAGATCCTCGCCCTGCACGCGTGGCTCCCGGACCACGCGCCGGCCGGTACGGGCCTGGAGAGCGCGGAGCGCCTGCCCGCTCTGGCACTCGCCGGCCGCGGGGAGAAGTACCCGGACGTCACGGTCGGACAGGACGTGGTGAGCGGCGACACCCGCGAAGTCCTGATCGAGGCCAGCAGAACCGCCCAGCTGGTGGTCGTCGGGGCCAGGGGGCGCGGCGGCTTCTCCGGACTGCTCCTGGGTTCGGTGAGCCAGGCGCTGCTGCACCACGCGCACTGCCCGGTCACCGTCGTCCGCGGCAAGGCCTGATCACGGGCCGGCGGAGTGACGCGCTGCCACGCGCTGCCTCCGGACGGTCGGGTCGCGAGCCGGCCCGGACCTTGAGACAGTGGCAGAAGTGAGCGACTGACGCCGTACGCCGGAGCCGACGGCCGATGCCCGTCCGGACCCGCGCGGCGTGCCGGACGGTACTCCCGGCTCCGCGGAAGCGAGGAGCCATGCACGATCCCGACCCCCCGTTCCGGCCGGTCCGCAGACGGGACGGCTACCTGCCGCTGGAGGATCTCGGCCTCGTCGGAGACGGTACGACGGCCGCGCTCGTCGGCCTGGACGGATCGATACCGTGGATGTGCCTCCCCCGGTTCGACTCCGAACCCTTGTTCTGCGGCCTGCTCGACCAGGCACGCGGCGGGCACTTCACCGTCGCCCCGGAGGACCTGGTGGAGGCCCGGCAGCGCTACGAGCCCGACACCGGCGTACTGACGACCGAGCTGCGCAGCACCACCGGCCTGGTGCGCCTCACCGACGCGCTGCTCCTGCGACCCGGCGCCGACCTCACCGACGACCTTCCCGCCGGACGGTGCCAACTCGTCCGATCGGCCGTGGTCCTGTCCGGACACGTCCGCCTGCACGTGACGGTGGAACCCCGCGGCGGCGGCACGGCGCAGGCCCTGTTCAGCGGCCTCGAACTCAGACCCTCACGACGGCCCGGCCTGCGCCTGCACCTGCGCTCCAACCGCCCCCTGACCGGCCTGCGCACCACCCACGACCTGGGCCAGGGCGAACACCTGGACCTCCTTCTGTCCTGGGGCCGCTTCCACCGCCACCACCGGTACGAAGCCGACGCGATGCTGGCGGACACCGCCGACGCGTGGCGGCGATGGATGAAGCACTTCACCTACTCCGGGCCGCAGGAGGCACTGGTCCGACGCGCCGCCATCACCCTGAAGCTCTGCGACGACTGGGCCAACGGCGCCCTGGTCGCGGCACCCACCTCCGCCCTGCCCGCCCCGGTCGGCGGAACCCGCAACTGGGACTACCGCTACGCCTGGATCCGGGACGCCGCCTACGCCGTGTTCGCCCTGCGGCGCATCGGCTTCACCGGCGAGGCGGACGCCTTCCTGGGCTGGGTCCTCGACGCCGTCGAGCACAGCCGCAGCCCCCGCATCATGTACACCCTCGACGGCGGCCTCGTACCCGACGAGACCGAGGACGCCGAGTTGGAGGGATACCGTCGCTCCGCCCCGGTGCGATGGGGCAACGGCGCCGCCGACCAGCGCCAGCACGACCTCTACGGCGAGATCCTCGACTGCGCCGACCAGTGGCTGCGCACCGACCAGTGGCTGCGCGAGGGCAGGCAGGTGCAGCCCGCGCTGTGGGCGGGCCTGGCAGGCCTGGCCGACACCGCGGAGCAGGCCTGGCGCCAACCCGACCAGGGCATCTGGGAGGTGCGCAGCGAGGGCCGCGCGTTCACGTACTCGGCCGGGATGTGCCAGGTGGCCCTGGACCGGGCCGCCGCCATCGGCGAACGGCTCGGCCTGCCCGGGCGGACCACCGTCTGGCGGGCCTCGGCCGAACGGCTGCGCCGGGTCATCCTCGAGGAGTCCTGGGACGAGGACGCCCAGACGCTCAGCGCGCACCTGGACGGCGGCGGCGTCCTGGACGCCAGCCTGCTCGCGCTCCCCCTGCGCCGGGTGGTGCCGGCCGACCACCCGCGGATGGCGGCGACCACCGCCGCCGTCGCCGAGCGCCTGTCCGCCGGTGACGGCCTGCTCCACCGCTACCTGCTCCATGAGTCGCCCGACGGCATCCCGGGCGACGAGGGCGCCTTCGTCCTGTGCAGCTTCTGGCTGGCCGACAACCTCACCGCCCAGGGCCGGATCGACGAGGCCGAGGAGCTCTACACCTCGCTGTGCGCCCGTGCCAGCCCGCTCGGGCTGCTGCCGGAACAGATCGACCCCGCCTCCGGAGAGTTCATGGGCAACTTCCCCCAGGCGTTCAGCCACATCGGCGTCATCGCCGGCGGCGTGAACCTCGCCCGGGCGAGGGCAGGCGCCCTGGCCGACGCGGAGGCCCGGGCAGACGCGGAGGCCCTGGCGGACGCGGGCGCCCTGACATGATCGACCGGCTCGCCGTCTTCGGCGCGACAGGAGACCTCACCGCTCGCTACCTCCTGCCCGCCCTGGCCGCGCTGCGGGCCGCGGGACACCTCCACGACGGCTTCCGGCTCACCGGCGCGAGCAGGGAGGACTGGGACAGCGACCAGTACCGCGCGTGGGCCGCCGGGCAACTCGACCAGCACGGCGCCTTCTGCCCCGCCGACGCCAGAAGGGCCGTCGCCGCCTCGGCCCACTACCGGCAGGCCGACGTCACCGACCCCTCGGACGTCGCCGCGGTCGTCGCCGGTGACGACCCGGTCGCCGTCTACCTCGCCCTGCCCCCGGCGCTCTTCCCGCACCTGGTCACCGCCCTGCACGACGCCGGCCTGCCGCCGGGCAGCCGGATCGTCCTGGAGAAGCCGTTCGGCGAAGACCTGGCGAG